>JAQGLP010000532.1 GCA_028292835.1 Variovorax sp. | reverse complement strand
CAACGCCTCGACCGCCGACGACGTGGTCTCGCGCGAGTTCGGCAAGACCAACCCGAACCTGCGCCGCTTCGAGAGCACGCCGCTGATCATCTCCGAGCTCTCCGGCGGCGGCGTGGATGCCGCGGTGGGCGACAACGGCGTGATCGCCTACCGCGTGGCGCAGACCCCGGAGCTCAAGACGGTGGACGACAAGTCCTTCCCCGAAGAGGCTTTCGGCATCGTCGTGAAGAAGGGCGACAAGGCGCTGCAGGACAAGCTCGCCGCCGGCCTGGCCGCGATCCGCGCCGACGGCAGCTACGCGACGATCTACAAGAAATGGTTCAACAAGGCTCCCAACGTCCGCTGATCCCAAGGACTTGCTGACAAGCACCACGGCCGCACTGCGCGGCCGTTTCTCATGGGTTGATTTGGAAAGAGGGTTCGATGGAACCGATCGTCTGGTTTGGCTGGTTTCGGGTCGACATCCTGCTCGAGTACAAGAGCCTGTTCATCGAAGGCGCCTGGATGACGCTTCGCATGACGGTGCTGTGCGTGCTGCTCGGCGCCAGCTGGGGCCTGTGCCTCGCGTTCGCCCGGCTGGCCCAGGGGCGCCATGCGCCCTGGTCGTGGATCGCGCGCTTCTTCCTGCGCTGGCCGTCGACCGTGTACGTGAGCTTCTTCCGCGGCACGCCGCTGTTCGTGCAGATCCTGCTGATCCATTTCGCGGTGATGCCGCTGTTCATCCATCCGACGACCGGCCTGATCGTGACCGGGGACCTCGCGCGCACGCTGAAGCAGGAGCACGGCGCGCTGATCTCGGGCATCGTCGCGCTCACGCTGAATTCGGCGGCCTACATCTCCGAGGTGTTCCGCGCCGGCATCCTGTCGATCGCGCGCGGACAGGTCGATGCCGGCCGCTCGCTCGGCTTCACCCATGCGCAGGTGATGCGCTACGTGGTGCTGCCACAGGCGTTCCGCCGCATGCTGCCGCCGCTCGGCAACAACGCGATCGCGCTGCTCAAGGACACCTCGCTGGTGTCGGCGATCGGCCTGGCCGAGCTGGCCTACGCGGCGCGCACCGTGGCCGGCGCCTACGCGCGCTATTGGGAGCCGTACCTGGCCATCTCGCTGATCTACTGGCTCATGACGCTGGCCCTCACGACCCTGCTGCGCCGACTCGAGCATCGGCTGGCGCGCAGCGACCGCGGTTGAGATTTACAAGCGAAAGTGCCCGCAGCGCCCGTGGGATGGGCGCAAACAGCTATCAAAACAATAGCAATTGGCGGCGCGCAGCTCAGCGTGCCAAGCCGGCCGCCACATCCCTGAACGAAGCCAGCGCGGCCTCCAGGTGCTCGATGATTTCCTGCTGCAGCACATCCGGCGGCGGCAGGTCGTCGAGGTTGTCCAGGCTGTCATCCTTGAGCCAGAAGATGTCGAGGCTGGCCTTGTCGCGCGCCACCAGATCGGCATGGCTGAAGTACTTGAAACGCTCCGATTCCTCACGCTCATGCCGGTTGGCGGGCTTGTAGCAATCGATGAATTCGCGCAGATCGGGCGCCGCGAGCGGCCGAGTTTTGAGGGTGAAGTGCTTGTTGGTGCGCAGGTCGTAGATCCAGACGCCCTGGGTGTGCACCTTGCTGTCGGCCGGCTTCTTGTCGAAGAACAGCACATTGGCCTTCACGCCCTGCGCATAGAAGATGCCGGTCGGCAAGCGCAGCAAGGTATGCACGTCGCACGTTTCGAGCAGCTTGCGGCGAATCTTCTCGCCCGCACCGCCCTCGAACAGCACGTTGTCGGGCAGCACCACCGCCGCCTGCCCCGTGGTCTTGAGGATGGTGACGATGTGCTGCAGAAAGTTGAGCTGCTTGTTCGACGTGGTCTGCCAGAAGTCCTGCCGCTCGTAGGTCAACGCATCGCGGTCTTCCTCGCCTTCGGCATTGGTGATGGTCATGCTGCTCTTCTTGCCGAAGGGCGGATTGGCCAGCACGTAGTCGAAGCGCCTTTCCGGCGCTGAAATCAGCGCATCGGCGCGGTCCACCGCCGGTTCGCCATCAAGCTCGCCCACGTTGTGCAGGAACAGGTTCATCAGGCACAGCCGCCGCGTGGCCGCAACGATCTCGTTGCCGAAGAAGGTTTCCCGATGCAGGAATTCCTGCTGGCGGATGTTGAGCTTGCGCCCGCTCCTGCGCGTCAGCCAGTCGTAGGCGCCCAGAAAGAAGCCGCCCGTGCCACAGGCCGGATCGGTAATCGTCCTCATCGGCTGCGGCTGCACGCAGGCCACCATCGCCTCGATTAGCACGCGCGGCGTGAAGTACTGGCCAGCCCCGCTCTTGGTGTCTTCGGCATTCTTCTGCAGCAGGCCCTCGTACAGGTCGCCCTTGGTGTCGGCGTCGAGGCTGATCCAGTTTTCGGCGTCGATCAGTTGCACCAGCCGCGACAGCTTGGCCGGGTCCTGGATCTTGTTCTGCGCCTTGAAGAAGATCGCGCCCAGCATGCCCGGCTCCTCGCCCAGCCGGTGCAGCAGCGCCAGGTAGTGCGCCTCCAGCGGCTCGCCGGTCCTGCCCTTGAGGCTGGGCCAGTCGAAGCCCTTTGGAATGTGGGCCGGCCGGTCATAGGGCGGCTGCGCGTACTCGTGCGCCAGCTTCAGGAACAGCAGGTACGTCAGCTGCTCCAGGTAGTCGCCATAGCCCACGCCGTCGTCGCGCAGCGTGTGGCAGAAGTTCCAGATTTTTTGGACGAGGGAGCTGGTGTTCATGCGCTATTTTTTTCTTCCGGGGAATGGGATACGGTGGTGTAGGCCTGACGGGGATCTCGCAACGACGGGAATGCCATCCGCAGGACGCTCTCTCTGACCATTGGTGTGAGCGTGCGTTTGCGCAGGTCATCTGGGTCCCGCTCCAGAACGTGGGCCAGCACACGCAAGCCAAGGTGCCGTCCCATGCAGAGCGCCAGAACGGCTGCCCGCAGCGTTGCCGGCGCCACGCGTCCGCGAGCCGACACCGGTCGGGCCAGTTCCATCAACTCGGCTTGGAGCGCCGAAGGCATAGTGGACCAATCGAGGAAGGACTGGATGAGAGGAGGTGTCGTCGAGTCAGGCTCC
>JAQGLP010000420.1 GCA_028292835.1 Variovorax sp. | reverse complement strand
GAAACCCGGCAGCGTCTGCGACAGCGGCGGGATCACGCCATAGCCTTCGAGGTCGAGCGGCTTGTCGCTCACCGTGGCCAGGGGACGCAGGCGCTTGCCCCGGATCATGTCGGCCTGTTCGACCGCGAGTTGGGTCGTCACCTCGGCCTCGCCCGCGACCGTGGCCACGACGGCGGGATTGCCGCCGTCGTAGGTCACATGGCGGTACTTGACGCCGGTGAACTTGGAGATCAGCTCCATCGCGTTGTGGCCGGCCGAGGTCACGCCCGCCGTCGCGACCGGGATCTTGCCCGGCTGCGCCTTCATGGCGTCGAGCAGGTCCTTCGCGGTCTTGTACGGCGTTTGCGGATTGACGCCGATCACCTGGATGTTGGCCACCGTCAGGAACAGATGCCAATCGGTGGTGCGTGTCTTGAGCGAGCCGAGCGTTTCGTAGGCACCGAGATCCTGCGCGGCACCGGCCGTCCAGGTGTAGCCATCCTTGGCGGCGTCCAGCGCGCTCTTGGTGCCGATCGCGCCCGAGGCGCCGGGCTGGTTGATGATGACCACCGTCTGGCCGAGCGACTTTTCGATTTCCGAGGCCGTGACGCGGGTGATCTGGTCGGTCGAGCCCCCGGCGGCCCACGGCACGATCAGGTTGATCGGGCGCGTCGGCTTCCATTGCGCCAGGGCGCCGGTCGCGGCCGCAAAGAGCAGGGCCGCGACGAGTGCGCGGCGGGCCGGATTTCGAACAGGATGCAGGGACGTCACGCGGTCTCCAGTCGTTTTAATTCACCAATGAGTGAATTATAAAAATCGACTTTCCGGGCGTCAACGCACGCGGCGCCTCAGTCTCTCAGGACATACCCTAGGATGACATCGCACATGTGCGAGAGCCGCTCGTTGTGGGCTTTGCGCGTCATCAGGTCGCGTCCGAAGATGGCCGAGAGGGTGTGGTTGTTCGACAGGTAGAAGTACGCCATGCCCGCGATCGAGATGTAGAGCTGCACGGGGTCGATGCCGCCGCGGATCACGCCCTGCTGGCGCCCGCGCTCGAGGATGTCGCCGAGCGTCTGGATCAGCGGCGAGTTCATCTCGCGCACGCGCTGCGACTTGGCCAGATGGCGCGCCTGGTGCAGGTTGGCGCTGTTGAGCAGGGTGATGAACTCGGGGTGCTCGAGGTAGTAGTTCCAGGTGAACTCGGTCAGCCGGCGCAGCGCTTCGGGCGGCGGCAGGTCGAGCAGGCGCAAGGCCTTCTCGGCCTCGCGGATATCGGCATAGACGCCTTCCAGCACGGCCAGAAACAGATCGTCCTTGCTGCCGAAGTAGTAGTAGATCAGCCGCTTGTTGAGCCCCGCGCGCTCGGCGATGCGATCGACCCGCGCGCCGGCCAGGCCGTGCTGCGCGAACTCGTCTCGGGCGGCGACGAGGATGCCTAGCTGCGAGCGATCGGCGTCCCGCTGGCGCGGCTCGAGGGTCGTGGGCTTCATGCTCATGTTTTAACTAAATGGTGAATTGTGGCCATCCGCTGTTTCCCTGAGGCGGCGTGCTGCCAGGCCGTACCAGGCTCGGCGGCACCCTGGCTTCGAGTGTGAATGCCGCGCAGACGAGCCCGCCGGCAGGCTGAAGACGAAAAAAAGCCGGCGGTCGCCGGCTTTTTGGGTCATGCGCGACGCGCTCAGGACAGGTGCGGGCCGATCAGCTTGGCCAATTCGAACATCGTCACCTGCGGCTTGCCGAAGACTTCCTGCAGCTTGGCGTCGGCGTTGATGTTGCGCTTGTTGGCGGCATCCTGCAGGTCGTGCTTCTTGATGTATTCCCACAGCTTGCTGACCACGGCGGTGCGCGGCAGCGGCGTCGTGCCGACCACGGCGGCCAGGGCAGGGCTGGGCGTCAGCGCCTTCATGAAGGCCGCGTTGGCGGGACGCTTGACATCCGAAGCCGCACCGCCGACCTTCTTGGCGGCGGAAGCAGCCTTCTTTGCCGGGGCCTGGGTGCCCGCGGCCTTCTTTGCAGTTGCCATGATTGTTTCCTTTTTTGAAGTGAGTCTTGTGAGTGAAAACAACGTCTTCACTGGCTCTCCGAATGCTAAATGAGAAAAAACGCGTTTCCAAGCGGAAAGGCCGTTTTTTCAGGGAGCGACGTTGTTTTTGAGTCGGGGACGGCGGCTTTTCCTGCGACGCGCCGGCAGGGTGGCCAGCACGACGCCCGACACGGCAGCGCCAAACGCCAGCGCCTGCGGCACCGAGAGGGTCTCGCCGAGCGCCAGCACGCCCACCAAGGCGGCGCTGACGGGGAGCATGACCGTGAAGACCCCGGCCTGCGCGGCAGGCACGCGCTTCAACCCCGTCATCCAGAGCCAGACCGTCCAGATGCTCGCGGCCAGGGCGTAGAACACCAGCAGCAGCCAGGTCGCGCCACCGACGCCGGCGAAGTCGAAGCTCAGTGCGAACCATAGGCCGGGCGGGGTGGACAGCACCAGTCCCCACAGGTTGATGAGCGACGAGATCCGCTTGGGTCCAAGCCGGCCCGTGAGCGACTTGCCGATGACCGCGTACGCGGCCTCGCACAGCACGGCGCAAAAAACCAGCAGGTTGCCGAGCCAGGGCAAGGCAGCGGGGAGGCCTGTCGTCGCGGCCGCCGTGGGAGCGGGCGCGAGCGCGAGCAGGCCGATGCCCGCCGCCGCGCAACCGATGGCCACCCCGATGCGCAAGGTGATGCGCTCGCGCAGGAAAAGCCAGCTTGCCAATGCCACCACCGCCGGGATCGACGCCATGATCACGCCGGCCGACACGGCGCTGGTCAGGCTGACGCCGAACATCATGCAGATCGAAAACAGGAAGTTGCCCAGGAAGGATTCGAGAAAGACAAGGGCGTGCGTCCTGCCGGTCATCGCCGGCTCATCGGGTGGCCGTCTGAGCCAGTGGGGCATGGCGGCGGCGGCGATGCCAAAGCGCAGCCACGCCAGCAGGAACACCGGAAAGGCGGCCACCAACGGTTTCGACAAGGCAACGTAGCTGCCAACCAGCGCCATGCTGAGGGCGAGGCAACCATAGGCGGGCAGGCGGCGCGGCGCGGCGGTTTTCAAGGGAAGACGAGGGGAGAGTGAAGGCGCGTCGATGATGCTTCATGCGCTTTGCCCGCGCACGGTCCGACTGGACGTTACCAGTCTGCAGGAGCAAAACGCAGCGCCATTAATTCACCGGGATCGCTCCATCCCACGGAGAAAACTGCCTTTGCGCATGGTGAAATCAAGTCATGCTGCAGTGCAATAATATTTCTCAATACAAGAAATCTTGTTTCTTAATGCAAAAGATTATGCGCAAGTTATTGATTTAAATGATAAATATTTATGTCTTATATAAGACATAAGATTTGAAAAAAGGATTAAAGTCAACTCACCGCAGGCACTCCGGTGCCGGCATCCCAAACTCTCTTCAACCAATTTTCGGAGTGACCATGCCCCAGACCCTGACCGAACAACTCAGCCGTGAACAGCAGATCGCCGCCCTTGAAAAAGAGTGGGCCACCAACCCTCGCTGGAAGGGCATCAAGCGTGGCTACAGCGCGGCCGACGTGGTGCGCCTGCGCGGCTCGTTCCCGATCGAGTACACGCTGGCGCGCCGCGGTGCCGAAAAGCTGTGGGAGCTGGTGAACAACGAGCCGTACGTCAACTGCCTCGGCGCGCTGACGGGCGGCCAGGCGATGCAGCAGGTCAAGGCCGGCGTCAAGGCGATCTACCTGTCGGGCTGGCAGGTGGCCGCCGACAACAACAGCTACGCATCGATGTACCCCGACCAGTCGCTCTACCCGGTGGACTCGGTGCCGACGGTGGTCGAGCGCATCAACAACACCTTCCGCCGCGCCGACGAGATCCAGTGGTCCAAGGGCATCGTGGCCGGCGACAAGGGCTACACCGACTACTTCGCGCCGATCGTGGCCGACGCCGAGGCCGGTTTCGGCGGCGTGCTGAACGGCTTCGAGTTGATGAAGGCCATGATCCGCGCCGGCGCCGGCGGCGTGCACTTCGAGGACCAGCTGGCCTCGGTCAAGAAGTGCGGCCACATGGGCGGCAAGGTGCTGGTGCCGACGCAGGAGGCCGTGCAGAAGCTGATCGCCGCGCGCATGGCCGCCGACGTCTGCGGCACGCCCACGCTGGTGATCGCCCGCACCGATGCCGAGGCGGCCGACCTGATCACCTCTGACTACGACGAGAACGACAAGCCCTTCATGACCGGCGAGCGCACCGCCGAAGGCTTCTACAAGACCCGAAAAGGCATGGACCAGGCCATCTCCCGCGCCGTGGCTTACGCGCACTACGCCGATCTGGTCT
>JAQGLP010000414.1 GCA_028292835.1 Variovorax sp. | reverse complement strand
GGCGAGAGGCGGGCGCGGACCACGGCGCGCGCGCCGTGGTCCGCGCCCGCCTCTCGCCCGTGGGCGAAGGCCTGCAGGTGCTGGTCTACACGCCCGACCAGCCCGAGCTGTTCGCGCGCATCTGCGGCTATTTCGACGCCGCGTCGTTCAGCATCCTCGACGCGAAGATCCACACCACCTCCAACGGCCGCGCGCTCGACACCTTTCAGGTCGTGGCGACCTACGAGCCCGAGCACCACCGCGACCTGATCGGCATGGTCGAGAACGGCCTGGCCCGGGTGCTCGACGAAGCCGGCCCCCTGCCCGCGCCGAGCCGCGGGCGCGTGTCGCGCCGGGTGCGCAGCTTCCCGATCAAGCCGCGCATCAGCCTGCAGCCCGACGACAAGGCGCAGCACTGGCTGCTCAACATTTCGGCGAGCGACCGCGCGGGGCTGCTGTATTCGGTGGCTCAGGTGCTGGCGCACCACCACCTGAGCCTCCAGCTGGCCAAGGTGACCACGCTCGGCGAACGGGTGGAAGACACGTTCCTGGTGAGCGGCAGCAAGCTCCAGAGCCAGCGCGCACAGTTGCAGATCGAAACCGACCTGCTGGCGGCGCTCTCGGCCTGACCGGTCCACCGGGACAGCCTGCCCACGCCAGCCTCTCAGGCCGTTGCCAGCAGGCGCCCGCCAGGTTCGATCAGGCCCGCATGGCGCCAAGCCGGCGCTCCAGCCATGCGCTGTAGCACGACAGCCCGAAGCACATCACCCAGTACACCAGCGCCAGGAACAGGTAGCCCTCCAGGTAGAACGGCCGCCACACCGGATCGCCGCCGAGCGCCAGGCCGAGCGCGCCGGTCAGCTCGAACAGGCCGACCACGGTGACGAGCGATGTGTCTTTCAGGGTGCCGATTACGGTGTTCATGAGCGCCGGCACCACCATGCGCAGCGCCTGCGGCAGCACGATGTCGCGCTGCACGCCCCAGCGGCCGAAGCCGAGCGCCACGGCGGCATCGACCTGGCCGCGCGGCACCGCCTGCAGACCGCCGCGCACGATCTCGGCCAGGTAGGCCGCGACGAACAGCGCCAGGCCCGCGAGCACGCGCAGCAGCACGTCAGGCTGCCGGCCCGCCGGCCACAGGAGCGGCAGCAGGAAAGACGCCATGAACAGCACCGAGAGCAGCGGCACGCCGCGCACCAGCTCGATGTAGGTGGTGGCCAGCGTGCGCGCCACCGGCCAGCGCGAGCGCCGCGCGAGCGCCAGCAGCAGCGCCAGCGGGAAGGCCAAGGCCAGGCTCGCCACCGCCAGGCTGATGGTCAGCGGCAGCCCGCCCCACCGGCTGGTCGGCACATACGCCAGCCCGAAAAAGCCGCCGCGCATCAGCACCACGAAGACGGCAATCACACCCAGCCACAGCACCACGAGCCCGCCACGCCAGCTGCGTGGCCAGGCGCTCAGCAGCGTCACGGCCGACAGCAGGGTGACGGCGACGGCCGGGCGCCATTGTTCCTCGTAGGGGTAGCGGCCGAACAGGATGGGACGCCACTTTTCCGCAACCACGCCCCAGCAGGCGCCATGCCGCGCGGCCCGGCACGCCTGGGCGTCGGGATGGAACACGGCGTGCACGATCGCCCATTCGGCGGCATGAAAGCCGATCCACAGCAGCAAGGCCAGCAGCGCCACGCTGGCCGCGGCGCGCACGGGCGAGCCCCAGAGTTCGCGCCGCCACGCGACAGGCACGGCGGCGCTCACTGCCAGCCCCGCAGCGCCACACGCGCGTTGTAACGGTTCATCGCCGCCGAGATCAGCAAGGACAGCAGGAGATAGATCACCATCAGGATCGCGATGCACTCGAAAGCGCGTCCGGTCGAGTTGAGCGAGGTGTTGGTGATCGACACCAGCTCCGGGTAGCCGACCGCCACGGCGAGCGATGAATTCTTGACCAGGCTCAGCAGCTGGTTGGTGAGCGCGGGCACGATCACGCGCAGCGCCTGCGGCAGCACCACGGTACGCAGCTGCTGCCAGGGGGAGAGTCCCATTGCCTTGGCCGCCAGCTTCTGTCCCGCCGATACCGAGCCGATGCCCGCGCGAACGATCTCGGCGACGAAGGCGGCGGTGTAGAGCGCGAGCGCCAGCACGACGGCGAGGTATTCGGGGCTGAGCGCCGCGCCGCCGCTCACATTGAAGGGCCCGCGCTCGGGCCAGTCGAGATGCCAACCACCCTCGCCCGCCACCGGCCAGGGCATCGACAGGCCGTCCTTGCCGAGCCAGACGCCCGGCGCCAGCGCGATCGCCTCGGCCGATTCCGGCAGCAGTTGCGTCAGCGCGAAGTACAGCATCAGCATTTGCACCAGGAGCGGCACGTTGCGCACTGCCTCCACATAGGCGGTGCACAGGCCGCGCACCAGCACGTGCGGGGCGAGACGACCGATGCCCAGCAGGGTGCCCAGCAGCACCGCCAGCAAGGCAGCCGGCACCGCCGCGCGAACCGTGTTGACCAAACCCGCCAGGAAGGCGCGCCAGAGCGGCTGACCGGCGTCGAAGTCGAGCCAGCCCTCGCCGATGCCGAAACCGGCGGGCTGCCCCAGGAAGTCGAAGCCCGAGCGCACGCCGCGCGCGCGCAGCACCTCCAGCGCATGGTCGACGGTCCAGGCCGCGCCGCCCAGCACCGCCGCGACCAGCAGTCCCTGCACCAGCCAGCCCAGCCAAGCCGCGCGTGCCGCTGCCGGCGCCGTCATCGCACGGGCGGCGCGTACATCAGTCCGCCCTTGCTCCACAGGTTGTTGGCGCCGCGCGGCAGCTTGAGCACCGATTTCGGCCCGACGTTGCGCTCGAACACCTCGCCGTAGTTGCCGACCGCCTTCACCGCCCGATAGGCCCAGTCCTTGTCGAGCCCCAGCAGCTTGCCGAGGTCCTCGCCGGTGCCCAGGATGCGCTGCACCGCCGGGTCCTGGCTGCCGCTCTTGAGCTGGTCGGCGTTGGCCTGCGTGATGCCGTACTCCTCGGCCTCGATCAGCGCGTTGGGCACCCACTTGGCGATGGCGAACCAGTCGTCGTCGCCGCGGCGCACCAGCGGCGCCAGCGGCTCCTTGGAGATCAGCTCGGGCAGGATGACGTAGTCGTCGGCGTTGGGCGCCTCCTTGTTGCGCAGCCCGGCCAGCGCCGAGGCGTCGGTCGTGAAAGCCTGGCAGCGCCCCGCGAAGAAGGCCTTGAACGAGGCCTCGAAGCTCTCGAACACCACCGTCTTGACCGGAATGCCCTGCGCGCGGAACCAGTCCGACACGTTCTTTTCGTTGGTGGTGCCCGACTGGGTGCAGATGGTCGCGTTCTTGAGCTGCTTGGCGCTCGTCACCTTGATCTTCTTGGGCACGAGGAAGCCCTGGCCGTCGTAGTAGGTGATGGTGGTGAAGTTGAAGCCGAGCGAGGCGTCGCGCGTCAGCGTCCAGGTGGTGTTGCGCGCCAGGATGTCGATCTCGCCGGCCTGCAGCGCCGAGAAGCGCTGCTGCGAGTTGAGCGGCACGAAGTCGACCTTCTTGCCGTCGCCCAGCACGGCGGCGGCGATGGCGCGGCAGGTGTCGACATCGAGGCCCGACCAGTTGCCCTGCGTGTCGGGCGCCGAGAAGCCGGCGACGCCGTTGGTCACGCCGCACTTGAGCGTGCCGCGCTGCTTGACGGCGTCGAGGGTCTTGCCGGCCAGGGCGGGCGCGGTGGCGAGCGCCAGGACGGCGGCCAGGACGGCGGCCAGGACGGCGGACAGGGGACGAAAATAGGTCATGGGTAGGTTCTCCTCAGGTGGGGCTCAAGCGAGTTTACGGTCATGCCGTGCGCCCCGGCTTGGCACACCACGCCGCGCCAGATGGCAGACAATCGCACGCTTTGGAGTGGCGCAGTCATGCGCACCGCTTTTTGAAAGGAAGGTTCGACCCCATGACCCGATCCGACGACACCGGAAAACTCGTTCTTCGCCTCGCGCTGGGCATCATGGTGCTGCTGCACGGCCTGTCCAAGCTGGGCTCGGGCGTCGGGCCCATCTCCGGCATGCTGGCCGCGCACGGGCTGCCCGGAGCGCTTGCCTACCTGGTGTACATCGGCGAAACCGTGGCGCCCGTGCTGCTGATCGCCGGTGTCTTCACGCGCGCGGCGGCGTGCATCGTCGTGGTCAACATGCTGTTCGCCTTCGGGCTGGTGCACATGAAGGACCTGTTCGCGCTTGGCAAGACCGGCGGCTGGGCCCTCGAACTGCAGGGCATGTACCTGTTCGCCGCCGTCGCCATCGCCTTGCTGGGCGCAGGCCGGTTGAGCCTGGGCGGCACCGGCGGCAAGCTGAACTGAACCGGCCTGGCCGGTCGAAGTGGCGCCGGGGAAGGCGCCAACGCTTCAGTCGTCCTCGCCCGCCTCGAGCCCCGGGAACAGCACCTCGGTGAAACCGAAGCGCGAGAAGTCGCGCACCTGCATCGGGTACAGCATGCCCAGCAAGTGATCGACCTCGTGCTGCACAACGCGCGCATGAAAGCCGCTCACGGTGCGATCGATTGGATCGCCATAGGGGTCGAAGCCGCTGTAGCGCACCTTCGCGAAACGCGGCACCACGCCGCGCAAGCCGGGCACCGAGAGACAGCCTTCCCAGTCTTCTTCTTCCTCGTCGCCGACCGGCGTGACGACCGGGTTCACCAGCACCGTGCGCGGCACCAGCGGCGCCTCGGGGTAGCGCGGGTTGACGGCGTCGGTGCCGAAAATCACGACCTGCCGGTCCACGCCGATCTGCGGCGCCGCGAGGCCCGCGCCATTGACCGCATGCATGGTCTCAAACATGTCCCGCACCAGCAGGTGCAGCTCGTCGGTGTCGAAGGCGGCAACCGGCTGCGCCACGCGCAGCAGCCGGGGGTCGCCCATCTTG
>JAQGLP010000403.1 GCA_028292835.1 Variovorax sp. | reverse complement strand
AAGATGATCGGCGCAATCAGCATCTTGATGAGCTTGATGAAGGCATCGCCCAGCGGCTTCATCGCCTCGCCGGCCGTGGGATAGAAATACCCCAGCAGCACGCCCAGGACGACCGCGACGATCACTTGCAGGTAGAGCGAGCGGTACAGCGGCGGCTTGCGCAGGGAAGTGGCAGCGGTGGTGGTCATGGCGGCAATTTCCTTGAGCGTTCGCGCCAGCGGACCCGCATGGCATGCGACGTTCGCGCCAATGTAGCCTTGGCGTCGCAGGCTGGAAATACGGAGTTCCACGGGTTACGGTCTACCGTTCGTGGACATGAAAAAACCCGCCGAAGCGGGTTTTCGTTTTCACAGCCGGCGCGGCCGGCTTGCGCTCAATGCATGTGCAGGCCGCCGTTGACGGAGAAGTCCGCCCCGGTCGAATAGCCGCCCTCGTCGGTGGCGAGCCACGAGATGATGGAGGCGATCTCGCTGGGCTTGCCCAGGCGCTTGACGGGGATGGTCGCCACGATCTTGTCGAGCACATCCTGGCGGATGGCGTTGACCATGTCGGTGCCGATGTAGCCCGGGCTCACGGTGTTGACCGTCACACCCTTGTTGGCGAGTTCCTGCGCCAGGGCCATCGTGAAGCCGTGCATGCCGGCCTTGGCCGCCGAGTAATTGGTCTGCCCAGCCTGGCCCTTGGCGCCATTCACCGAGCTGATGTTGATGATGCGGCCCCAACCCTTCTCGACCATGTCGCCCACCACTTGCTTGGTGACATTGAACATGCTGTTGAGGTTGGTCTCGATCACCGAGCTCCAGTCTTCGGGGGTCATCTTGAGGAACATGCGGTCGCGCGTGATGCCGGCGTTGTTGACCAGCACGTCGATGCTGCCGTGCTCGGCCTTGGCCTTGGCGAACGCCTCGACGGTCGATTCCCAGTCGCCGACATTGCCCACCGAAGCGAAGAATTCGTAGCCTTCGGCCTTTTGCTCGCCCAGCCACTTGGCATGGTCGCGTGTCGGGCCGCAGCCGGCGATCACCGTGAAGCCATCCTTGTGCAGGCGCTGGCAGATGGCGGTTCCAATGCCACCCATGCCTCCGGTGACGTATGCGACTTTTTTGCTCATGTTATCTCCCTAGGTGTGTAAAGCTTTACAGGGCATCTACTTTAGCGGGATTGACTGTGATCCTCGATCAGGAAAACACCGAGCCTAAGAGTAACTAAAAATTACTTTGCCTACATAAATGAAACAATATTTTCGATGGAACTGGTCGTTCCATTCCTAAAGTGAGGCACTGCCACGGCGCTTGAAAACCTCAACCTGTGGACCTCGAGCCTGCAACCGACATGAAATTGGTAACCTGGAACACGCAATGGTGCCGTGGTCTCGACGGCTTGGTGAGCGCGCGGCGCATCGTCTTGGGCGCGCGTGCCTTGGCCGACTTCGACGTGCTGTGCCTGCAGGAGATCGCGCAGGGTTTCGACGGCCTGCCCGGCGCGCCGGGCGACCAGCCCGCCGAGTTGCGCGCGCTGCTGCCGGGATTCCAGGTCTTTTTCGGCGCGGCAGTCGACGAATTCACGCGCGACGGGCGCCGCCAGCGCTTCGGCAACCTGATCGCCACACGGTTGCCGGTGCTGCGGCTGCAGCATCACCTGCTTCCCTGGCCCGCCGATGGCGGGGTGAGCAGCATGCCGCGCATGTGCACGGTCGTGACGCTGCAGGACCCGACGCTGGGCACGGTGCGGATCATGACCACGCACCTCGAGTACTACTCCGGCACGCAGCGCATGGCGCAGGCGCGGGCACTGCACGCGCTGCATGCCGAAGCCTGCGGGCACGCCGCCGCGCCGCCGCCGCTGGCCGACGAGAGCGACTCGCCGTTCCAGCGCAAGGCGCACACGCCGCACGCGGTGCTGTGCGGGGATTTCAACTTCGCGGCGAGCGAGCCTGAATACAACGTCATTCAGGCGGATTTGATGCTCTCAGCGCCCGTGGAGACTGCGTCGTCTGCTATGGATTCGATAGCAGGCGGCCGCCTGCGGGATGCGTGGCCGCTGGTGCACGGGCCGACACCGCAGGCGCCGACCTTCCGCCTGTTCGATCGCACCTACGGCCCGGTGCCAGTAAGCTGCGACTTCGTCTTCGTGAGCGAAGGCCTGGCCGGGCGGGTGCGGCACATCGAGGTCGACGGGCAGACACAGGCGTCGGACCATCAGCCGGTGATGGTCGAATTGCTCTGATCGATGTACGTTCTCGGTCCGAACAGTTGTCGGATTCTGACGACCGAGCGATTCGAACGCCAAACGCCCTCCGCCCCGAGAACCCGGCGACGCCTGTCGCCTGGGTCCGGGCGAGGAAAAGCGCTTCTTCAGCGCTCGATCGTCAACGCCACGCCCATGCCGCCGCCGATGCACAGCGAGGCGATACCCTTCTTGGCGTTCTGGCGCTGCATCTCGTGCAGCAGCGTCACCAGGATGCGGCAGCCGGACGCGCCGATCGGGTGGCCGATGGCGATGGCGCCGCCGTTCACGTTGACCTTGCTCACGTCCCAGCCCATTTCCTTGTTGACGGCACAGGCCTGCGCGGCGAAGGCCTCGTTGATCTCGAGCACGTCGAGGTCGGCGGCCTTCCAGCCGGCGCGCTGCAGCGCCTTGGTCGAGGCCGGCACCGGGCCCATGCCCATGATGGCGGGGTCGAGTCCGGCGGTGGCGTAGCTGGCGATGCGCCCGAGCGGGGTCAGGCCGAGCGCGGCGGCTTTTTTCGCCGTCATCACCATGACGGCGGCGGCGCCGTCGTTCAGGCCGGACGCATTGCCCGCAGTCACGCCGCCGGCCTTGTCGAAGGCGGGGCGCAGGCCGGCCAAGCCTTCGGCGTTGGTCTTGCGGTTGATGAACTCGTCCTTGTCGAACACCACCGGATCGCCCTTCCTCTGCGGAATGCTGACGCCGACGATCTCGTCCTTGAACTTGCCGGCGTCCTGCGCGGCCGCCGCCTTGGTCTGGCTGGCCAGGGCCAGTTCGTCCTGCGCGGCGCGGCTGACGTCGTACTTCTTGGCGACGTTCTCGGCGGTGATGCCCATGTGGTACTGGTTGTAGACGTCCCACAGGCCGTCGACGATCATGGTGTCGACCAGCTTGCCGTCGCCCATGCGGATGCCGTCGCGCGAATTGGGCAGCACGTGCGGCGAGGC
>JAQGLP010000385.1 GCA_028292835.1 Variovorax sp. | reverse complement strand
GCTCTCGTCGAGCACCAGGATCTCCCCGTCGAGCCAGCCGGAGCGCACGGGCAGGGTCTTGAGCGCCTCGACCAGGGCGGGCATCCTGGCGGTCCAGTCGTTGCCGTTGCGCGTGAAAAGCCGGACGTCGCCCTCCTCGATGCGCGCCAGCACGCGGTAGCCATCGAATTTCAGCTCGAACAGCCAGTCCCTGGTGTTCGCCGGCGGCGCGGCGACCAGCGTGGCGAGCTGTGGCGCCAGCTTGTCGGGCAGGGGCGCCTCCGCGGCAGCGAGGAGGTCGTGCGACGTCTTCTCTGGAGAGGCCCGGGCGACCCGGGCCGCGGCCAGCGGCTCGGACGGCGCGATATCGGGCAAGGCCTTGACGCTGTCGGGCAGGGCCTCGACCACGTTGAACTCGGCGGCGGGCCGCTCGTGGGCGTCGTGCTCCTTGATGAGCAGCCAGGCCGGCTGCTTGGCGTTGCCGCGCCCGTGCATGCGCACCAGGGTCCAGTGGCCGTGCAGCTTGTGGCCGTGCAGCTCGAACTTGAGCTTGCCGTTGCGGTAGCCCTCGGCCGCGTCGCCGACCGGCATCCAGTAGCCCTTGTCCCAGACGATGACCCGGCCCGCGCCGTACTGGTCGGGCGGGATCTCGCCCTCGAATGTGTTGTAGGAGATTGGATGGTCCTCGACCTGCACTGCCATGCGCTTGTCGGCCGGGTCGAAGCTGGGGCCCTTGGGCACCGCCCAGCTCTTCATCGTGCCGTCGAGCTCGAGGCGCAGGTCGTAGTGCAGCCGGGTGGCCCAGTGCTTCTGGATGACGAACCGCGGTGCATCCTTGCCGGGCTCCCCGCCTTCGGCGGGCTCGGGGGTGATGGCGAAGTTGCGTTTCTGCTGGTAGAGCGCAAGGGCGTCGGCTTGGGGCATGGCAGCCTTTCGGGACAATGCGCCGCACGGCGTGGCAAACCACAGGCGGCTTTGGGAAATGCTCATGCTTGCCAAGGTGCCGTCCAACGGATGACCGATGACAACGCGGCCCATTGTAGGAATCGGCAGGTCCGCGCCGCCGTCGTGGCATGCCCCCTGGCGGTCCCGGGCCTCAGGGCGTTACGATTTGCGCCATGCGGGAGGGAGACGTCGGCGGATCCGGTCTTGGAAGGGTCACCCTGCTGAACGTATGAAAACCACGCAGCGCACGCCTGGCGTGCGTTGGAGGCTATCAAAATAATAGCAGCGGCGTCGCTGCGATGTCCGGTTGTTTCACAGGAGCACCTATGTTGATCAGATTCCACGCCATGCGCTGCCGGCGCGTTGTTCTTGCCGCCGCACTCGTCCTCGCGGGCGCGGCGCCGCTGCATGCCGCCTCGCCCGCGCCGGCCGCGGCCGAGCACGGCATGGTCGTCACGGCCCAGCACCTGGCGACGCGGGTCGGGGTCGACGTGCTCAGGCGCGGCGGCAATGCGATCGACTCGGCCGTGGCCGTCGGCTACGCGCTGGCGGTGGTCTACCCGGCCGCCGGCAACCTGGGGGGCGGGGGGTTCATGACGGTGCAACTCGCCGACGGCCGCAAGACTTTCCTCGATTTCCGCGAGAAGGCGCCGCTGGCGGCCACCGCCAACATGTATCTCGACAAGGACGGGAACGTCATCAAGGGGCTGAGCACCAACGGCCACCTGGCGGTCGGCGTGCCCGGCACCGTCTCGGGGCTGGAACTGGCGCGCGAGAAGTACGGCACGATGAAGCGCGACGCGCTCATCGCCCCGTCGATCCGGCTGGCGGAGCAGGGTTTCGTGCTGGAGCAGGGCGACATCGACATGCTCGCCACCGCCACGGCTGATTTCCGCAAGGACCCGGCGTCCGGCGCGGTCTTCCTGAACCGGGGCGAACCTTTCGCGGTCGGCCAGAAGCTGGTGCAGAAAGACCTGGCGAAGACGCTCAGGACCATCAGCGCGCGCGGCACCGACGGCTTCTACAGGGGACCGGTGGGCGCCGCCATCGTGGCGTCGAGCCAGGCCGGCAAGGGCATCCTGACGCAGGCCGACCTGGACCAGTACCGCACGCGCGAGCTGGCGCCGGTCGAGTGCGACTACCGGGGCTTCCGCGTGGTCTCGGCGCCGCCGCCCAGCTCGGGCGGCGTGGTCATCTGCGAGATGCTCAACATCCTTGAGGGCTATCCGCTCAAGGACCTGGGCTGGGGTTCGGCGCAGGGCGCGCACTACCAGATCGAGGCCATGCGCCACGCCTATGTGGATCGCAACAGCTACCTGGGCGACCCGGATTTCGTCAAGAACCCGCTGGAGCGGTTGCTCGACAAGGGCTACGCCCAGCAGATCCGCACTGCGATCGACCCGAAGCAGGCCGGCGTCTCCAAGGACATCAAGCCCGGCGTGGCGCCACACGAGGGCAGCAACACGACGCACTACTCGATCGTCGACCAGTGGGGCAACGCCGTCTCGGTGACCTACACGCTCAACGACTGGTTCGGCGCCAAGGTCATGGCCGCGAAGACGGGCCTCATGCTCAACAACGAGATGGACGACTTCACCTCCAAGATCGGCGTGCCCAACCTGTACGGCCTGGTGCAGGGCGAGGCCAACGCCATCGCGCCCGGCAAGCGCCCGCTCAGCTCGATGAGCCCGACCATCGTCACCAAGGACGGCCGGACGGTGATGGTGGTGGGCACGCCGGGCGGCAGCCGCATCATCACCGCGGTGCTGCACACGATCCTCAACGTGATCGACTACGGCATGAACCTGCAGGAGGCGGTTGACGCGCCGCGCTTCCACCAGCAGTGGCTGCCGAACCCGACGAATCTCGAGCCGTTCGCGCTGAGCCCCGACACGCGCAAGATTCTCGAGGGCATGGGCCACGTGTTCGGTACCCCGCAGCCGGCCAACCACGTCGCCGCCATCCTCGTCGGCGCGCCGACGCTCGGCGGCAAGCCCTCCGGCAACGCCCGGTACTACGGCGCCAACGACCCGCGTCGCAACACGGGCCTCGCGCTCGGGTACTAGCCGTCCCGGAGGGGCGCGAGCGCTACTTCGAGGAAGCCTTTTTCGACGCGGCCTTCCGCGTCGACTTCTTCACCGCCGTCTTTCGCCCCGCGCTCTTCGTCGCGGCCGTCTTGCGCGGCGCGCTCTACTGGGCCGCCGACTTCCTCGGCGCGCTCTTGCGCGGGGCCTTCTTGGCCGGGCTCTTCCGGGCGGCGGTCGATTTCCTGGCGCTGGTCTTCTTGCCGGCCGTCTTCTTGGCGGCCGTCTTCTTGCCCGCGGTCTTCTTCGCCGTCGCCTTCTTCGCGCCCGGCTTCGGCGGCACCTTGCCGCCGGCGCGCCGTGCTTCGGAGAGGCCGATCGCGATCGCCTGCTTGCGGCTCGTGACTTTCTTGCCGGAGGCGCCGCTC
>JAQGLP010000360.1 GCA_028292835.1 Variovorax sp. | reverse complement strand
GCCCTGCTGGCGCTGCCGGCCTCGGGACGGGGCGGCGGGGCGGCGCGGCATGGCGCGCGCTTCGTGCTCAACGTCCTGCGCAGCGTGCCCGAGCTGGTCTGGGCCGCGCTGATGGTGCTGGCCGTCGGCATCGGCCCCTTTGCCGGCGCGCTGGCGCTGGCGCTGCACACCACCGGGGTGCTGGGCCGCCTCTTTGCCGAAAGCCTGGAGAACGCGCCGCGCGCGCCCGAGCAGGCGCTGGTGCTCGCCGGCGCCGGGCCGGTGGCGGCCTTCGGCTACGCCAGCCTGCCGATCGTGCTGCCGCAATGGCTGGCCTACACGCTGTACCGCTGGGAGATGAACATCCGCATGGCTGCGGTGCTGGGCTTCGTGGGCGGCGGCGGGCTGGGCCAGTTGCTGTACTTCCACCTGTCGCTCTTCCAGCAGCAGCAGGCCCTGACCGTGCTGGTCGCAATGTTCGGGCTGGTGGCCGGGGTCGATTTCGCCAGCGGCCGGTTGCGCCGCGTCTTGGGGCCGGCCAGCGCCTGACGCTCCCGCTGTCTTTTCGGCGGCTGCCCGTGCCCGCCCGGCGAGAGCGGGAGCCTGAATGGTGTCCAGCCGCGACAGCGCTCAGCGGCCGAGCGCTTTGGCCTCGGGCACCACGGCGCGCGCGTCCGCGCGCACCACCCAGTTGAACAGCGGCGTCGCCAGCAGCGTGGTCAAGATCGCCATCAGCACCAGGATCGAGAACAGTCCCGGCTCGATCACGCCGGCCTGCAGGCCGATGTTGACGATGATCAGCTCCATCAGGCCGCGCGCGTTCATCAGCGCGCCGATCGCCGCCGCGTCGCGCGGGTTCTCGCCGGTCAGCCGCGCGGCCGCCCAGCAGGCGATGAACTTGCCGCAGAACGAGGCCAGCAGGATGGCGATGGCCGCGCCCATCAGCGCCGGCTGCATCACCATGCCCATGCGGGTGTTGAGGCCCGAATACGTGAAGAACATCGGCAGCAGGAAGACCACGACGAACGGCTGCAGCTGCTCGCGCAGCTTGGCGGTGAGCGCTCCCCTGGGCAGCACGGCGCCCAGGATGAAGCCGCCGAACACGGCATGGATGCCGATGGCGTCCATCGCCCAGGCGCTCAGGCAGAACAGCACCAGCACGAGCGCCAGCAGGCTTGCGGCGAGCGGCCGGTCGGGGCGCACCGAGTCCCCGATGCGCCGCAGCAGCCGCGAGCCCGCCAGCACCATGAACAGCGCGAAAGCCACGCCGCCGCCGATCGCCGCGTAGGCACCGCCCCAGGCACCGCCGAAGCTCGCCAGCACCACCGCCAGGATGCACCAGGCGGCCGCGTCGTCCACGGCGCCGGCCGTCAACGCCAGCGTGCCCAGCGAGGTGCCCGCCAGGCCGCGCTCCTGGATGATGCGCGCCAGCATCGGAAACGCCGTGATGGCGGTCGCCGCGCCGAGGAACAGCGACGCCTCCAGCGGCTTGGCGCGCCCGGCGAACAGCCCCGGGATCGTCAGCAGCCAGGGCGCCAGCGCGAACGCCAGCACGAACGGCACCGCGATGCCGGCGGCCGACACCGACAGCGCGCTGCGGTAGCGGCTGCGGAAGTGGTCGGCGCGAAACTCGGTGCCGACCAGGAACATGTAGAGGCCGACGCCGAGCTGTCCGCCCACGTAGAGCACGCCGCGCGTCTCCTTGGGGAAGAGCGCCTGCTGCCACTCCGGCAGGAAGAGGCCGAACAGGGAGGGGCCCAGCAGCACGCCGGCGATCATCTCGCCCACCACCTGCGGCTGGCCCAGCTTCTGGGCGAGCCGCCCCACCGCCTGGCAGGCCACGATGATCAAGGCCACCTGGAGGAAGAAATAGACCGAAAGCTGGGTCGTGGGCATGGTGGCGGAGTTGGGGAGCGGGCAAGGAGCGGCAAGCGGGCCGCAGTCCTGTGCCGGCCGCTTCACGGCGGTGCTGCCTATCCTAGCGCCTCCGTGTGGCGGCTCAGGTCGTGCTCCCGTTCATCCGCAGCAGATGGCGCAATGCGAGGTAGCCACCCACCCAGGCAGCGTTGGCGCTTTCGTAGTCGGTCGAGGCGACACGGCGCGGCCAGTAGCAAAACAGCTCGTTCGCCTCGTCGCGCATTTCCAGGATCAACCACTGGAAAGTCCCGGATTCGGTTTCGGTAACGGTCAAAGCTAAGGGCTGAACCGGTGTTTCCATGGAATGTACCTAACAACTGTTCTGGGTGGGACGTTCGCCGGTTCTCACAAGTTCAAAGCAAGTCAGAAAATGTAATGTTGTTAACACTTAAGTTCAACAACGTACCTTGCTGTTTGACATTAATACATGCTTGTGCCGGCCCTATGGACTTTCGCACCCATCTGCGCTGGCAGACCAGGACCGGTTTTTTTCCAGTTGAAAGTCTGAGACAAAGTTCACACTTCTAGTTACAAAGTTGACTGGTCGTTTGGATTTGCCGATAGCCGATCACCGCCCTTGGCGCGGGACCGGCGGGGTGGTCCCGCGGACCGAAAGGGCCTCGACCAGAGCGGCTACTGCCCATGGGAGGACCCCCATGGCCCTGCCTCATTCCACCGTCACGCTCTTGGCCAGGTTGCGCGGCTTGTCGACGTCGGTGCCGCGCGCGCAGGCGGTGTGGTAGGCCAGCAGCTGCAGCGGCACGACATGCAGCAGCGGACTGAGCGCACCGTAGTGCTCGGGCATGCGGATGACGTGCAGTCCCTCGCTGCTTTCGATGCGGGTGTGGTCGTCCGCCAGCACGTAGAGCACGCCGCCCCGCGCGCGCACCTCCTGCAGGTTGCTCTTCAACTTTTCCAGCAGGGCGTCGTTGGGCGCCACGGTGACGACCGGCATCTCGCTGGTGACGAGCGCCAGCGGGCCGTGCTTGAGCTCGCCGGCGGCGTAGGCCTCGGCGTGGATGTACGTCACTTCCTTCAACTTGAGCGCGCCTTCGAGCGCGATCGGATAGTGCAGGCCGCGCCCCAGGAACAGCGCGTTTTCCTTCTGCGCGAACTGCTCGGACCAGCCGATGATCTGGGGCTCCAGCGCCAGCACCGACTGCAGCGCGACCGGCAGGTGGCGCATCTCGGCCAGGTAGCGCGCCTCGTCGGTGTCGGAGAGCCGCCCCTTGGCCTGCGCCAGCGCCAGCGCCAGCAGGAACAGGCCCGCCAGCTGCGTGGTAAACGCCTTGGTCGAGGCCACGCCGATCTCCACCCCGGCGCGCGTGATGTAGGCCAGCTTGCACTCGCGCACCATGGCGCTGGTGGCGACGTTGCAGATCGTCAGCGTCTGCGTCATGCCCAGCCCGACCGCGTGCCTGAGCGCGGCCAGCGTGTCGGCGGTCTCGCCCGACTGCGTGATGGTGACCACCAGCGTGCGCGGATCGGGCACCGAGTCGCGGTAGCGGTATTCGCTCGCGATTTCGACCTGCGTCGGGATCTTCGCGATGCCTTCCAGCCAGTACTTGGCGGTGCAGCCGCTGTAGTAGCTGGTGCCGCAGGCCAGGATCAGCACGCGGTCGATCTCTTTGAAGACGCGGTGCGCGCTGGCGGTGGTGGCGCCGTCCTCGCCGACGCCGTCGAACAGTTCGGGCGCCACGCCCAGCACGCCTTCGAGCGTGTCGGCGATGGCGCGCGGCTGCTCGAAGATTTCCTTTTGCATGTAGTGGCGGTAGGGTCCCAGCTCGGCGGCGCCGCTGTGCGCGCGCACCGTGCGCACCGGGCGGCTCGCGGGCTTGTGCGCATGGTCGACGATCCAGTACTTGCCGGGCTGCAGATCGACCACGTCGCCCTCCTCCAGGTAGACGATCTGGTCGGTCACGCCGGCCAGCGCCATGGCGTCGCTGGCGAGGAAGTTTTCCCGGCCGTCGGCGCCCACGCCCAGAATCAGCGGCGAGCCGGCGCGCGCGCCGACCACGCGCTGCGGCTCGTCGCGGCTCATCACCGCGATGGCGTAGGCGCCCTGCAGTTGCCGCACAGCGGCCTTGACGGCCTCGAACAGGTCGCCGTCGTACAGACTGTCGACCAGGTGCGCGATGACCTCGGTGTCGGTCTGGCTGGCGAAGACGTAGCCGCGGGCCTCGAGCTTGGCGCGCAGTTCGTCGTGGTTCTCGATGATGCCGTTGTGCACCAGCGCCACGCGCGGCGGCCTGGCCGGCGTGCCGGCCCCGCCTTGCGGCGCCACGCCAGGACCGTGGCTGAAATGCGGGTGCGCGTTGTGCACCGCCGGCGCGCCGTGGGTGGCCCAGCGGGTGTGGGCGATGCCGGTCAGGCCTTCGAGATGCTCCTCATGCACCTGCGCCAGCAGTTCGGCCACGCGCGAGGTGGTGCGCGCGCGCGTCAGCCCGCTGTCGTGGATGGCGACGCCACAGGAGTCGTAGCCGCGGTATTCGAGCCGCTGCAGGCCCTGTACCAGGATCGGGACGATGTTGCGATGGGAGGCCGCGCCGACGATGCCGCACATGGAATTGCCTTTGAGAAGAAGAGAAGTCGCGATGGTAGAGACTGGAGAGTGAATATTTATTTTTTTATTCTTGAATTATTGAAATAATAATTCTTTTGCCGTATACAAAGAAATATTAATTCTAAATAGCTATTTTTATGGAATCAACTGAACTGGATGCCATGGACCTGGCCTTGCTCGATGCCCTGCAGCGCGATGCCTCGCCCACCAACCAGCAACTGGCCGCCGACCTGCGCATTTCCCCGCCCACCTGTCTGCGCCGCGTGCAGCGCCTGCGCGCGGCCGGCCTGATCGAGCGCGAGGTGGCGCTGCTGTCGCCGGACCGCCTGGCGGCCCTGCTCGGCCACGGCCTGCAGGCAGTGGTGGAGATTTCACTGGACCGCCAGGACAACGCCTCGCTCGACGCCTTCGAGGCGCGCGTGGCGGTCGACGACGCCGTGCAGCAGTGCTGGCGTGTCTCGCCCGGGCCCGATTTCGTGCTGGTCGTGGCCATGCGCGACATGCCGGCCTACCTGGCGCTGGCGCAGCGCCTGTTCACCGCTGACGCCAACGTGCGCAACGTCAAGGCGTTCTTCAGCGTGAAGCGGGTGAAGTTCGAACCCCGGGTGCCGATCGCGCTCCCAGGCTGACCGGTGTCGGGGCGCCGCCTTCACGCTCCGACGGGCTTACTGCCGGATCAGGCCGCGCCGCCTGCCCGATCCTGCGCGGACAGCTATCAAAACGATAGCGTCCGGCTCATCCCTTGGCCGACTTGCTCGGCCGCTGCCAGTTGGCGAAGCTCACCTGCCGCCCGCGCGCCACCGTGAGTGCGCCGGGCTCGGTGCTCTTGCTGAGCGTCGATCCACCGCCCACCGTGCCGCCGGCGCCGAGCGTGATGGGCGCCACCAACACGCAGTTGCTGCCGACGTGCACGTCGGCCTCGATCACGGTGCGGTGCTTGTTGGCGCCGTCGTAGTTGGCGGTGATGCTGCCCGCCCCGTAGTTGACGCGCTCGCCCACCGTCGCGTCGCCCAGGTAGGCCAGGTGGTTGGCCTTGGCGCCGGCCGCCAGCGTCGAGTTCTTGACCTCGACGAAGTTGCCGATGTGCACCTCGGCGCCGAGCCGCGCGCCGGGCCGAAGCCGCGCGAACGGGCCGATGCGCGCACCTTCCCCCACCGTCACACCGGCGCTCTCGCCATCGATGTGGGTGAATGGATGGATTACCGCGCCAGCCTCGATACCCGCGTTGGCGATCACGCAGTTGGCGCCGATGCGCACACCCGTGCCCAGCGTCACCGCACCCTCGAACACGCAGTTGACGTCGATCTCCACGTCGGCCCCGCAAGCCAGCGTACCGCGCACATCCAGGCGCGCCGGGTCGGCCAGCCGCACGCCCTGCGCCATCAGCGCCTCGGCTTGGCGGTGCTGGAACGCGCGCTCCAGCGCGGCGAGCTGCGACGGGCTGTTGACACCGGCCACCTGCAGCGCGTCATCGGTGCGGTGCGCCACCACCTCGACGCCATCGGCCGCGGCCAGCCTGACCACGTCGGTCAGGTAGTACTCGTTTTGCGCGTTGCGGTTGTCGAGCCGCGCGAGCCAGCCCCTGAGCAGCCGCGCCGGCGCGGCCATGACGCCGCTGTAGACCTCGCGGATGGCGCGCTGGGCCGCGTCGGCGTCCTTCTGCTCGACGATGGCTCGCACCGCGCCCGACGCGCCGTGGTCGCGCACGATGCGGCCATAGCCCGTCGGGTCGTCGAACTCGATGGTCAGCAGGGCAAGGCGCTCGCCGGCGCAGGCCGTGACCAGGGCGCGCAGCGCGGCTTCGCCGATCAGCGGCACGTCGCCCGACAGCACCACCACGATGCCGTCGTCCGCCAATTCGGGCAGGGCCTGCTGCCCTGCGTGGCCGGTGCCGAGCTGCGGCATCTGGCGCACGCAGCGCAGGGCCGCCGGCGCGCCAGCGGCTTGTGCATCGGCCGCCAGCGAGGCCTCGACCTGCTCGGCCCCGTGCCCCGTCACCACCACCACCCGCCGAGCGCCCAGTCGGCGGGCGGTCGCGGTCACATGCGACAGCAGCGGACGCCCGCCCAGGCGGTGCAGCACCTTGGGCAGGGCGCTCTTCATGCGCGTGCCCTTGCCGGCGGCCATGACCACCACGTCGACGGGCGCCGGGGGCGCGGATTCTGGGAGTGCGGTCATAGGTTGGAGTCCACGGGGATACGTTGGTCGAAACTGGCGCGCATTATCGGCGCGCCGCCGGCCCGCAGGCCGGGGACCGCGGCCCGTCAGATCAGCGGCACCGGCCGCAGCGGTCGCTCGAAATAGTCGCCCAGGCTTTCGAGCGCGGCCGCGTTCAGGATGCACAGGGCACCGCCCTCCAGGCTGTGCAGGCCGAGCTGGCGCAGGCGGCGCAGCGTCTTGTTGGTGTGGACCAGCGAGAGCCCGAGCGCATCGGCCATGTGCTGCTGGTTGAACGGGAACTCGATCCCGCCCTTGTGCGCCATGCCGACACGCTCGGCGCGCCGGTACAGGTGCATCAGCAGCATCGCCACGCGCTCGATGGCGTTGCGCCGGCCGTTGGTGACGAGGTTGTCGTCGACCATCTTTTCCTCGCGCGCCGCCAGCCAGGTGAGGTCGTAGCCCAGCTTGGGCTGGCTGTGCAGCACCTGCCAGAGCCGATCGCGCGGGAACACGCACAGCGTGCAGGTGGTCGCCGCCTCGACGCCGTGGGTCTGGCCGTCGGCGAACTCGTCCTGCAAGCCGATGAAGTCGCCCGGCAGCAGGAAGTTGAGGATCTGGCGGCGCCCGTCGCTGAGCGTCTTGTAGCGAAAGGCCCAGCCCGAATAGAGCGTGAACAACCGGCTGCTGGTGCCATGCTCCGGCACGATGGTGGCGCCCGCCTCGACCACGCGGGTGCCCTGGCGGAAGTCCGCAATGGCGTCGAGTTCCGCGGCGGACCCCGACAGGAAGGCCGAATTCGCCCGCAGCCCGCAATTCTTGCAGCCGGTGGGACAGGAGGCGCCCAGGAGGGCCAGGGGTTCGCTTTTCACACGCCGACTATAGCCATCCACCTACATCTTTTGACATTGCGTGATGTCAGGGCGAATCCTAGACTGTGCGCCCGCAACGCCTGCCCAACCATGTCCGTGCTCCACGAATTCCTCTACTGCAGCACCCTGGCGGCGGACCAGCCCATCGGCGTCATCCCGCACATCCTGGGCGCCGCGCGCATCCGCAACGCCAAGCAGGGCGTGACCGGCGTGCTGGTCTTCGACGGCCAGCACTTCTGCCAGCATTTCGAGGGCCCGCGTGCCACGGTCATCAAGCTGATGGAGATCATCGCGCGCGACACGCGCCATACGCAGGTCGAGGTGCTGCACCAGGCCCCGCTGGCCAAGCGGCGCTACCGGCACTTCAGCATGGGCTACTCGGCCAGCGAGGAGGCCGAGGAGATCCCGGCCATCGCGCGGCTCGACGGCGGATTGGCCGTGGCGCGCTTCCTGGAACTGCTGCCGCGCTTCGACGTGGCCCGGTAGCAGGCACAGGCCGGCGCGCGGGCTCAGCAGCGCGCCGGCGCTTCCTCCGAGCAGAACCAGGCAGCGCCCGGCTGGCCGGCATTCCAGCTCTCCAGCACCACGCGCTCGCCGCGCGCAAGGCGCAGCGTGGCGCCCTCGCCCAGCACCAAGTCCTCGGCCGGGGCTGCGCGGGCGCCCTCGCGCGTCACCCAGAGGCGGCCGTGCATCACGCGCAGCATGCTCGCCTGCCGCGCCTTGAACGTCAGTGCCTGGGCGGCGGGCACCTCGAAGCAGACCTTGCGAGCCGCTGGCGCACCGCGCGCGGTCGCGGCACTGGAGAGGCGTGAGAGTTCCGTGGCGTTCATGAGGGGTCCTGACCGGATGGGCAACGCGCAATGAGGCGTTTTGAGCATCAATGATCCCGCTGGACCTATTCGCCGTCCAATGACGATGTGCTAGGCTATTGATGCCGATTTCGCATCAATTCCTTCTCCTGCCACGCTTCTGTCGCACCGGCCGCGTCCTGCCATGCAGCATTCCCAGACCCACCTGCGCACCCGCCCGATCTCCGCCGGCCATCTGCGCGCCTTCGAGGCGGTGGCGCGCCACCTGAACTTCCGCGCCGCCGCCGAGGAAATGGCGCTGACCCAGTCGGCCGTCAGCCGCCAGATCCAGACCCTCGAAGACGATGTCGGCGCCAGCCTGTTCCTGCGCCACACCCGCGCGGTCGAGCTCACCAGCGCTGGCGCGCTGTTGCTGCTGGCGGTGCAGCAGGCGCTGCCGCGCATCGACGCCGCGGTGCGCCAGATCCGCCAGAGCGCCGGGCGCAGGAGCGTCTCACTGACCACCTTCGCCTCTTTTGCCTCGATGTGGCTGATCCCGCGGCTCGAAGCCTTCCAGCAGGACAACCCCGAGATGGACATCCGCATCGACGCCAGCGACGTGCCGCTCGACCTGGAGCTGGCGGACGTCGACGTGGCGTTGCGCTACGGGCGCGCCGCCTCGATGCCTCCGGGGGCGCTGCGCATGTTCGGCGAGCAGATCACGCCGGTGGCGAGCCCCTGGCTGCTCAAGGGCGGACCGCCCCTGAAAAAACCGCAGGACCTGGCGAAATTCACCGTCATCGAGGCCGGCGACGCGCACCGCACACACCTCGAATGGCTCACCTGGCGGCGCTGGTTCGACGAGCAGCAGTTGCCGCGCCTGGCTCCCAAGCGCTGGCTCTACTTCAACTACGCCTATCAGATGGTGCAGGCCGCGCTGACCGGCCAGGGCGTGGTGCTGGCGCGCCTGCCGCTGGTGGCCGAGAGCTTGGCCAACGGCGACCTGATCGAGGCGCTGCCCGAGCGGCGCATGACCTCGCCGATGGCCTACTGGCTCATCGTCGGGCCGCGCAGTGCACAACGCCCCGAGATCAGGGCCTTCTGTGACTGGCTGATGGCCCAGAGCGCCGCCACGCGCAAGACGATCGGCGAGGCGCCGCTGCGCGATTCCACGGACTGAGCGCACCCGGAACGCGTTCGGGACGCAGAGGCACGCTGTCTCAGGCCACGTCGCGCAGCCCGGCCAGTGCTTCGGCGTGCAGCGCGGGGGTCGCCGCCGCGACCACGCGGCCGCCGGAATCCAGGCCGAGCGGGCGGCCCCGCCAGTCGGTGACGATGCCGCCGGCCGCCTCGATCAGCCCGGCCGGGCCCAGGAAGTCATAGGGCTGCAGCCCGCTCTCGACGACCAGGTCGATGGTGCCGCCGGCCAGTTGCGCGTAGCCGTAGCAGTCGCCGCCGAAGCGCCGCATCGCGCAGCGCCGGCTGAGCGCGTCGAACGCGCGCCACTCGTCGGCCGAGAAGATGTCGGGCGAGGTGGTCACAATGCGCGCCTGCGCGAGCGCCTGGCAGCCGCTCGCGCGCACCGGGTGGCCGTTGCGCTCGGCGACGGCCGCGCCGTCCGGGCCTGCGCGGCCGATCCAGCGCTCGCCCAGCACCGGCATGTCGATCAGGCCGAGCGTGATGCGCCCGCCCTCCACCAGGCCGATCAGCGTGCCCCACAGCGGCGAGCCGGTGATGAAGCTGCGCGTGCCGTCGATCGGGTCGAGCACCCAGACGCGCCCGGCATCCAGCCGCTCGCGGCCGTGCTCCTCGCCATAGATGCCGTCGGCGGGGCAACGCGCGCCCAGGATGTCGCGCATCGCCGTCTCGGCCGCGCGGTCGGCCAGCGTGACCGGGCTCTCGTCGGCCTTGGTGATGATGTCGAGCGGCGTGCGGAAATAGCGCATCGACTCGGCGGCCGCGGCGTCGGCCAGCGCGTGCGCAATGGGCAGGGGGTCGAATGGAAGAAGAGGCATGGCGGCTTCCAGGCAAGAAGGGAAGAAAAAACAAGGCGCCCGGGCGGACGCGGGCAGGCGCCCCGGATTAAACCCGAGACGCGCGCCAGGCATGCGCCGGTGCTTGGCACCATGGGAGCGCAATGGCGGAGCCCGACGATCGTTGGCATCACGAGGACACCCGCAGCGCACGCTGGCCAAACCCGCGCGGCCGGCCGGGCCACGGCGCGCTGGCAAAATCGAGCTAATCTTCCAGGCGGATCGGCCGCTGGCACCCGTCCGGCCTGTGCCTGCAGCTATCTTTTCGATAGCATCCGGCGCCGCCCGTCCCGGCACCCCCAATCCTGGAGCTTTCCGCCATGCACCGCATCGGCCTCATTTCCGACACCCACGGCCTGCTGCGGCCCGAGGCGCTCGCGTTCCTGCGCGGCTGCGACCACATCGTGCACGGCGGCGACATCGGCGACGCGGCCCTCCTTGCAAAGCTGGCGGCGCTTGCGCCCGTGACCGTCGTGCGCGGCAACAACGACCGCGCCGACTGGGCGCGCGCCATCGCCGAGACCGAGTTCGTGCAGGTGGGCGAGGTCTTCCTCTATGCGCTGCACGACCTGGCCCTGCTCGACATCGACCCGGCGGCGGCGGGGGTGCGGGTGGTGGTGAGCGGCCATTCGCACCGCCCGGCCATCGACGAGCGCGACGGCGTGCTCTACGTCAACCCCGGCAGCGCGGGGCCGCGGCGCTTCAGCCTGCCCATATCCGCTGGCGAACTGCTGATCGAGGGCAGCACCGTCACGCCGCGCATCGTCGAATTCGACATTCCGAGATGAAACTCACCCCCAGGCTGGCCGACTTCTTATGGTCGCCCGCCCCTTTCGAGGAGGCAACACCGGTTTCAAGCGCCGCGGATCGCGCCGGAGCCGCCGAGATGTCCGCAGCGCCGTACGCCCATCAACCCCTTCTCGGCCCGCGCGTCGAACTGCGCCCGCTGGCGCGCTCGGACGCCGAAGCGCTGGTGGCGGCCGCCAGCGACGGCGCGCTCTGGAACCTGCCGTTCACCGAAGTGCCCTCCGCCGGCACGGTGGCGCGCTACATCCGGGACGCCCTCGACGGCCGCGCCGCCGGCACGGCACTGCCCTATGCGACGGTGATCCGGGAGTCCGGGCAGGTGGTCGGCACCACCCGCTTCTGCCGGATCAGCGCCCGGCACCGCAAGCTCGAGATCGGCGGCACCTGGCTTGCCACCGCCTGGCAGCGCAGCTTCGTGAACACCGAGGCCAAGTTCCTGATGCTGCGCTTCGCGTTCGAGCGGCTGGGCTGCGTGCGCGTGCAGTTCCAGGCGGACGCGGGCAACCGGGCTTCGCGCGCCGCGCTGCTGCGGCTGGGCGCCGTGGAGGAAGGCATCGCCCGCAGCGAGCGGATCATGCCGGATGGCCGGCTGCGCGACTCGGTGCAGTTCAGCATCGTCGAGCGCGAGTGGCCGGCGGTGCGCGAGCGGCTGGCGCGGCGGCTGGCGCAGGGCGGCCCGGCGCCGGACTGACGCGCCCGCGCCGCCGGCTAGAGCGTGTGCGTGCGGTCGCCCTCGCCGAAGCCGACAGCCTCCCACGGCTCGCCCGCCGCCAGGCCGATCACCTTGAACAGTTCGCCCATCTCGTGCTCATGGATCAAGAAGCCCATGTGCGCCCGTTGCGCCGGGCTCGGATGCTCTTCTTTCGACAGCAAGCCGCAGTTCAGCAGGAAGCGCGCCTGCGTGCAGTAGCCCAGCACCGAGAGTCCCGCCTCCTGCGCCGCGAGCGCGATGCCGGTGAAGTTGACATGGGCAGTGATGTCCTTCTCGCCGACATCGGCCAGCGGGTCGCCGTCGGCTTGATGCGCGCGGTGGCACATCACGGTGCCCATGTGGCGCTGCGGGTGGTAGTACTCGGCCTCCGGAAAGCCGTAGTCGATGAAGAAGGCGGCGCCGCGCTCGAGGCGGCTGGCCAGCGTGGCGACGAAAGCCTCGGCCTGCGGATGGATCTCGGTCAGGTAGTCGTGCCCGCCCTCGATCTCGACGGGCGGCCGGCACTCGGTCGGGCGGTCGGCCCAGGCCCAGCCATCGCCGCCACTGACCGCCACCACGCCGCGCTCGAACCAATGGCCGCCCACGCGCGCGAGCAGCCGCACGGGCATGGCGTCGAGCACCTCGTTGCCGACCACCACGCCCCGCATCGTCTCGGGCAGCGCGTCGAGCCATTCGACCTTGGCGCCATGGCGCGCCAGCGCCTCCCGCTGGCGCGCGCGCAGGCTGCCCGAGAGATCGACGATGCGGTAGCGCGCGACCTTCTCGCCCAGCGCGTCGAGCAGCTGCAGCGCCAGCGCGCCGGAGCCCGCGCCGAACTCCCAGACCTCGTCGGTGCCGGTCTTGTCCAGCGCCTCGACCACCTGCACAGCGAGCGTCCTGCCAAAGAGCGGCGTGAGCTCGGGCGCGGTCACGAAGTCGCTGCCGGAGGCCGGCATGGCGCCGAACTTGCGGCGCCCGCCCGCGTAGTAGCCAAGGCCCGGCGCGTAGAGCGCCAGTGCCATGAAGCGGTCGAACGGCAGCCAGCCGCCGGCTCGCATCAGCGCGGCGTCGATAATCCGGGCGAGCGGCGCGGCCCGCGGACCGGGGCCCTCCCCTTGTCCCGGAGCATGCTTTTTCGCGTCTTTTTCCCAACTTTTTTGATCCATGCGGCAATCTAGCAGGATGTCCGAGACCCCTTCGCGTTTTCCGGGCGAAGCCCCGCCCCGCCGCACCGTGCTGGTGACGGGCGGGGGCCGGCGCCTGGGTGCCGTCATCTGCGAGGCCTTCGCCCGCGCCGGCTGGCGGGTGGCCTGCCAGTACCGAAGTTCGCGCGGCGAGGCCGAAGCCCTGTGCGCACGGCTGCGCGCCGAGGGGCTGGACGCCACCGCGCTCGCGGCCGACATCACGAGCGAGGCCGGCCGCGAGGCCCTGGTGGCGCAGGCCGCGGACGGCGCGCCGCTGGCCTGCGTGGTCAACAACGCCTCCGCGTTCGAGCCCGACGGCGCGCTCGACTTCGAGCCCGAGGCCGCGCTGCGCCAGCTCGGGGTGAACCTGGTCGCCCCGCTCTCGCTTGCGCGGCTGCTGGCGCGCCAGGCACGTCCGGGCGATGGCCTCGACCGCTCGGCGCTCCACATCCTCGACCAGAAGGTCTTCAACCTGAACCCGGACTACTTTTCATACACGGTCTCCAAGCTCGCGCTGGAGCGCGCCGTGGCGCTGCAGGCGCAGGCGCTCGCCCCGGCGCTGCGCGTGTGCGGCGTGGCGCCGGGCCTGCTGTTCGCGAGCGGACCGCAGGACGCCGCCAACTTCGCCCGGGCCGCCGGTGCCAACCTGCTGCGCCGCCCGATCGACCCCGCCGACGTGGCCCGTGGCTGCCTCTTCCTGGCCGCCACGCCCAGCGTGACCGGCACCACCCTTTGCGTGGACAACGGCCAGCATCTGGTGCCGACCGCGCGCGACATCATGTTCGTCGTCGATGACCTGCTGAAGGCAACGGCCCTGAGCGCCGCCGCCCTGCCGCCCGAAGGGGCCGGTGCGGCACCCCTACCGACAAGCCCAGGGAAAAACACCCCATGACCACCACCTCCGCCGCCCTCGACCCCCTGCTGCTGGCCTGCCGGCGGCTGTTCCTGCGCAACTACGAGGTCTGGATCAACATCGGCGTGCACGAGTTCGAGAAGCGCGCCGAGCAGCGCGTCGTGATCAACGTCGATCTCTACGTGCCGCTGGCCCTGTCCACCCCGACGAGCGACGAACTCGACGAAGTCGTCGACTACGACTTCATCCGCCGCACTGTCGCGGCACGTTTGAGCAAAGGCCATGTCCACCTGCAGGAAACGCTGTGCGACGACATCCTGACGGCGGTGCTGGCGCACCCCAAGGTGCACGCGGCGCGCGTGTCGACCGACAAGCCCGACGTGTACCCGGACTGCGATACGGTCGGGGTGGAAGTGTTCAGGATGAAATGAGTTCGCCCCAGGCTTCGACACTGGATAACGCTGAAAAGGAATTGAGATGAGTGCTGTCTGGATCGACGAGGTGCCCTCGTCCGCCCCCCACACGCTGAAGATCGAGCGCGAGACGCACAAGCTGGAAAAACGCCTGTGCCGTGAGGTCGGCCGCGCCATCGTCGACTACAACATGATCGAGGAAGGCGACCGGGTCATGGTGTGCGTCTCGGGCGGCAAGGACAGCTTCGCCATGCTCGACATCCTGCTCAAGCTCAAGGCCCGGGCGCCGATCCACTTCGACCTGATCGCGGTCAACCTCGACCAGAAGCAGCCGGGCTTCCCGGAGGAGGTGCTGCCGCGCTACCTGACAAACCTCGGCGTGCCGTTCCACATCGAGAACCAGGACACCTACAGCATCGTCCGGCGCGTGATTCCGGAGGGCAAGACCACCTGCGGCCTGTGCAGCCGGCTGCGCCGCGGCATCCTGTACCGCGTGGCCGACGAGCTGGGTGCCACCAAGGTCGCGCTGGGGCACCACCGCGACGACATGCTCCAGACCTTCTTCCTCAACATGTTCTTCGCCGGCAAGTTGAAGAGCATGCCGCCCAAGCTGGTGAGCGACGACGGCCGCCACGTCGTGATCCGTCCGCTCGCCTACGTGGCCGAGCGCGACCTGGTGCGCTGGGCGCAGCACCGCGAATTCCCGATCATCCCCTGCACGCTGTGCGGCAGCCAGGAGAACCTGCAGCGCAAGCAGGTGGCCGAGATGCTGCGCGAGTGGGAGAAAAAGCACCCCGGTCGCATCGAGAACATGTTCACCGCCCTGCAGAACGTAGTGCCGTCGCACCTGCTGGATGGAACGCGCCACGACTTCAAGGGTCTGAAAGCCACGGGCGTGGCCAACGAGGACGGCGACAAGGCCTTCGACGCGCCCGCGTTTCCCGCGCCGGGCCTGGCGGGTGGCACGCTGCCGCTGCGCGTGCTGTCCTAGCGCGGCAGTTGTCACTGTTTTGAGGCTGGAGGGCCTATGCGACGTACGCTGACCGCTCTTTTTCTGATGGCAACCCTCACCGGCTGCGCGACCCGCTGGGTGGTCGACAACAATGTCAGCAGCCACTCGGCGCTGGCGGCGGTGGCGGCCGGCGCGAGCTACCGCTTCGAGCGGTTGCCCTCGCAGCAGGACGATGCGGCGGCGCAGCGCGCCCTGGAGGCGATGGCCGAGGCCGCGCTGGCGCGCGTCGGGCTGCGCCGCGACGACGTGGCGCCGGCCTACACCGCCCAGATCGGCGTGCGCGTGACCAGCGAGCTGTCGCCCTGGGCCGATCCGTGGCTCTACGGCGGCGGCTGGGGGCCGCGCCGGGGCTATCCCGGCGGCTGGGGCTGGCAAGGCGCCATGTTCCCGCCGGCCGCCACGCCCTGGTATGCGCGCGAGGTCAACATCGTGCTGCGCGAACTGCCCTCGCACCGCATCGTCTACGAGACCCGGGCGCGCAACGAGGGGCCCTATGCGTCCAGCACCGCCGTGCTGCCCGTCATGTTCGACGCTGCGCTGCAGGGCTTTCCCAACCCGCCTGCGGGCGAGCGCCGCGTCGACATCGAATTGCCGCGCGCGGCAAGCCGTTAGCCGAGCGCGCACCGATGGAGCTCACCCGGCTGATTGCCGTGCGCCACGGCGAAACCGCATGGAACGTGGACACGCGCATCCAGGGGCAGCTCGACATTCCCCTCAACGACACGGGCCTGTGGCAGGCCCGCCGCGCCGCCACGGCACTGGCCGAGGAGCCGGTGGCCGCCATCTACGCCAGCGACTTGGCGCGCGCCTGGCAAACCGCCACCGAGATCGCGCAGGCGCTGCGGCTCGACGTGCTGCCCGAGCCGAGGCTGCGCGAGCGTGCCTTCGGCCACTTCGAGGGACGGACCTTCGCCGAGATCGAGGCCGAGTCGCCTGCCGAGGCGCGCCGCTGGCGCCAGCGCGACCCGGACTACGCTCCTGCGGGAGGCGAGAGTCTGAGCGCCTTTCGTGACCGCATCACGACCGTCGCCGCCGAACTCGCCGCGCGGCATCCCGGCGAGCTGGTGGCGCTGGTGGCCCATGGCGGCGTGATGGATGTGCTCTACCGTGCCGCTACCGGCCAGGCCTTGCAGGCGCCGCGCACCTGGAATCTCGGCAACGCGGCCATCAACCGCCTGTTGTGGACGCCTCAAGGGTTTACCCTTATCGGCTGGGCCGACACCGGCCATCTGGATGGCTCGCAAGGTGACGAATCGGCTTTTTGAGGCCTCCATCGAAGCCGGAACGACAGGTCCGATGTTTATTGATAGCTCATCTCTATTAAGTTTGTAAAAAACAAAACTTAATTTGTCACCTTTAGTATTACTTTTTTTCCAGATTACGCACAATCGAGCTGTTGGCCACATAACTTACATGGCCAGGATGACCGGGAGGGCTACCGCGACAGCGGAACCTCCATACCGCGGAGCACACAGTCGATGAAAAAAGATTCCCTCGAATTCCTTGCCCTGGCAGCCGATGCGCCGTGGCTGGGTCGGTCGCCCACGGCGGCCGGCATGACGGAGCCCTTCATTGCGACCTTCGATCTTCCCGCCGGAAGCTCCCTGCAGGATACGGCTTATGCGGCCGCCTGGACCCTGCTGCAGTCACGCTGGTCGGGACAGTCCGATGTGACATTCTGCGCGATCCCGGCGCAGGACGACGTTTCGGCGGACCTGCGCACCTGCACGATCTCCTGCGATCCTGCCGCCCCGGCCTCGGCCTGGCTGGCCGCGTTCGATGGTGCCCGGCGCCAGGCGCACCCCGTGGCCGTCGGGGCGCCGGCCCCGAGCGCGGTGGTGGCCTGGGCTGGCTCCGGGGCGCCAGGCGCGGCCCAGCTCGACAAAATGAATGCGCCGTGCCTCGGCCTGGATGCGCAGGCCGGCCGGCTCTGGCTTGGAGCGAGCGCCGGCCTGCTCGAACGCGCCGTGGCGCAACGCCTGCTCGAAGCGGTGGCCGACACCGCCGCCGACCTGATCGACCGGCCGCAGGCTCCCTTGTCCGAATTGCGCACCTTGTCCGATACCGATCGCGAACGGCAGCTGTCGCTCTGGAACACGCGCCCGGCAGGCGGCGATCCCGCGCTCACGGTGCCGGCCCTCTTCGCCCGCCAGGTGGAACGGCATGGCGACGCCGTGGCGCTGGTCGCTGGTGGCGAGCGCGTCGACTACCGCGAACTCGACCGGCGCTCGGACCTGATCGCGCGCCACTTGCAGGCGCAGGGGATTCGCCCGGGCGCCATGGTTGGCGTGATGCTCGACCGCGGCATCGCGGCGGTGGCCACGCTGCTCGGCATCCTGAAAGCCGGCGCGGCCTATCTGCCGGTGCAGCCCGACTTTCCGGCGGAGCGCATCGGCTTCATGCTGGCGGACGCGAACGCCTGCCTGGTGGCCGTGTCGCCCTCGTACCGCGACCGGGTGCCCTCCGGTTTCGCGGCGCTCGACATCGCCGAAGGCGACTGGGCCGAGCCGGCGGCCCTGCCGCCGCTCATGCCGGTGGCAGCCAGCGGCGAGGCCCTGGCCTATGTGATGTACACCTCCGGCTCCACGGGCACGCCCAAGGGCATCGAGATCCCGCACCGGGCCATCCTGCGGTTGGTGGTCGAGGCGAACTACGTCGAGCTGCGTCCGGGCGATGCCGTGCTGCACGCCGCGCCCTTGGGCTTCGACGCCGCCACGCTCGAAATCTGGGGGCCGCTGCTCAATGGCGGCTGCTGCGTGGTGCACGACGAGGCGGTGCCGACGGGCGCCGGGCTGGCGCGCACCATCGCTCGCCATTCGGTGCGCACCGCCTGGCTGACGGCCGGCCTGTTCAACGCGGTGGTCGACGACGACCCCGCGCAACTGGGTGGGCTGGAGCAGCTGCTGACGGGCGGCGAGGCGCTCTCGGTGCCCCACGTGCGGCGCGCGCTCGCGACGCTGCCCGGGGTCGCCCTGATCAATGGCTACGGCCCGACCGAATGCACCACCTTCGCGGCGACCCACCGCATCCCGCGCGACCTGCCCGCAGATGCGCGCTCGGTACCGATCGGCCGGCCCATCAACGACACCACGCTGCACGTGCTGAGCCCGACGCTGGACCTGCTGCCGGCCGGCCTGGTCGGCGAGCTGTGCATCGGCGGTCACGGCCTGGCGCACGGCTACCTCGGCCGCCCCGACCTGACCCGCGAGCGCTTCGTGCCGGACCCGTTCGGCGGACCGGGCGAGCGGCTCTACCGCACCGGCGACCGCGCGCGCTGGCGCGACGACGGCACGATCGAGTTCATCGGCCGCGCCGACGGTCAGATCAAGATCCGAGGCCACCGTATCGAGCCCGGCGAGATCGAGGCGGCACTGCTGGCGCACCCGGGCGTCAAGTCCTGCGCGGTGGTGGCGCGGCCCGACGCCTCGGGCCGCCTGCGCCTGATCGCCTACCTCGTGCCCACGGAGGCCGAAGTGCCGTGGCCGGCGCTGCGCGCGCACCTGGCGGCGCGGCTGCCCGAGGCGATGCTGCCGGCGGCGCAGGTCTGGCTGGACGCGCTGCCCATCACTCCCAACGGCAAGCTCGACCGCCGGGCGCTGCCCGAGCCGCGAGGCGAGCGTCCGGAACTGGCTCAGCCCTACGAGGAGGCCCGCGGCGAGGTCGAACGCCAGGTGTGCGCCGCCTTCGCACGCGCCCTGGAGATCGACCGGGTCGGGCGCAACGACAATTTCTTCGACCTGGGCGGCGATTCGCTGCGGGTGCTGGCCGTGCTGGCCGACCTGCAGCAGGGCCGCGCCGAGCGGCTGTCGACCAACCTGCTGTTTCGCCAACCCACGCCGCAGGCCATTGCGGCCGCGCTGGCAGGCGAATCCCTCGGTGCACCACCATCCACCGAGGTGGCCGGGGCGCCCCGGCCCGGGCCACGCGCCGCCGATGCCCTGGAGCCGGTCGCGCTGATCGCCATGGCGGGCCGCTTCCCCGGCGCCGCCGACATCGAGCAGTTCTGGGCCAACCTGCTGGCCGGTCGCGACACCATCAGCTTCTTCGACGAGGCCACGCTCGACGCCGGCGTCAGCGCCGCGCTGCGCGCCGACCCGGCGTATGTGCGTGCCCGCGGCGTGATCGACGGCATCGAGGACTTCGACGCCGCCTTCTTCGGCATCAATCCGAAGGAAGCCGAGCTGATGGACCCGCAGCAGCGCGTGTTCCTCGAAATCTGCTGGGAGTGCCTGGAGCGCGGCGGCTACGCGCCGGACCAGTGCCAGGTGCCGGTCGGCGTCTACGCGGGCATGTACAACGCCTCCTACTTCCAGCGCCACGTGGCCACGCATCCCGAACTGGTCGAGGCCGTCGGCGAGTTCCAGGTGATGCTGGGCAACGAGAAGGACTACATCACGACCCGGGTGGCCAACCGGCTCAACCTGCGCGGCCCGGCGGTCAGCATCCACACCGCCTGCTCGACCTCGCTGGTGGCGGTGGCGCAGGCCTTCCACGCGCTGCGCACCGGCCAGTGCGACATGGCGCTGGCCGGCGGCGCCTCGGTGACCTGCCCGCCGCGCAGCGGCTACCTCTACCAGGAAGGCTCGATGCTGTCGCCCGACGGCCACACGCGCAGCTTCGACGCGCGGGCGCAGGGCACGGTGTTCAGCGACGGCGCCACGGTGGTGCTGCTCAAGCGCCTGTCCGACGCGCTGGCCGACGGCGACACCGTCTACGCGGTGCTGCGCGGCGTGGCCGTCAACAACGACGGCGGGGCCAAGGCCAGCTTCACGGCGCCGAGCGTGGACGGCCAAGCCACGGTGATCGGCGCCGCGCTGGCCTCGGCCGGGGTCCATGCGCGCGACATCTCCTATGTCGAGACCCATGGCACGGCCACGCCGATGGGCGACCCGATCGAGATCGAGGGGCTGGCGCGCGCCTATGCGCGCCACACCCGCGACACCGGTTTCTGCGCCATCGGCTCGCTCAAGAGCAACGTCGGGCACATGGTGACGGCCGCCGGCGCGGGCGGACTCATCAAGACCGCGCTGGCATTGCACGCCGAATGCCTGCCGGCCTCGATCCACTACGAGGCGCCGAACCCGGCGATCGACTTCGCGGCGACGCCCTTCTACGTGAACGACCGGCAGCGCCCCTGGCCGCGCGGCGCCGCGCCGCGCCTGGCGGGCGTGAGCGCCTTCGGCGTCGGCGGCACCAACGCGCACGTCATCGTCGAGGAGGCGCCCGAGGCGGCGCCCTCCGAGCCGTCGCGCGGGCCGCACCTGCTCATGCTGTCGGCGCGCACCGCCACGGCGCTGACGGCAATGGCCGTGCGGCTGGCCGACCACCTGCAGGCGCAGCCCGACCTCCCGCTGGCCGACGTGGCCCATACCCTGCGCGTCGGACGCAAGGCGTTCACGCACCGCCTGTGCGTGGTGGCCGAAACGGCGCCGCAAGCCATGCGGGCGCTGCGCACCACCGACAGCCCGGCGCGCGCCTGCAACGTCGTGCCGGCCTGGGCCTCGCAGCCGGTGTTCGTCTTCCCGGGCCAGGGCGCGCAGTACGCCGGCATGGGCCGCACCCTGCACGCCGGCGACCCCGTCTTTCGCGACGCGCTCGACGAGTGCCTGCGCGCCTTCGAGGGCGTGCTGGAATTCGACCTGCGCGAGCGCATGTTCTGCGATGATCCGGCCGCGCTGGCGCCGACCTCGGTCACGCAGCCGGCCACCTTCGCGCTCGAATACGCGCTGGCGCGCCAGCTGATGGCGCTGCGCGTCCAGCCGGCGGCGCTGATCGGGCACAGCATCGGCGAATTCGCCGCCGCCGTGCTGGCGGGCGTGATGCGCCTGGACGACGCGGCGCGGCTGGTGGCACGGCGCGGGGCGCTGATGCAGGCCCTGCCGGCGGGCGCGATGCTGTCGGTGCGCCTGCCGGCCGCCGAGTTGCTGGCGCGCCTGCCCGAAGGGGTGTCGCTCGCGGCCGACAACGGCCCCACCGCCTGCGTCGCCGCCGGACCCACCGAACTGGTCGAGCAACTGCGCGCGCGGCTCGAGGCCGAGGGGGTCGCGGCCCGGCGCCTGCAGACCTCGCACGCCTTCCACTCGGCCATGATGGACGCGGCCGTGCCGGCGTTCGAGGCGCTGGTGCGCGAAGTGCCGCTGTCGGCGCCCGCGATCCCCATCTACTCGACCCTGAGCGGGCGGCTGCTGACATCCACCGAGGCGACCGACCCTGGCTACTGGGCGCGGCACCTGCGCGAACCCGTGCTTTTCTCCCCGGCCACGCGCGAGGCGATGGCCGGCGTGACCCATCCGGTCTTCATCGAGATCGGGCCGCGCAACACGCTGGCCACGCTGGTGCGCCAGCATGCCTCCAAGGCGCAGCCGGTGCAGGCCCTGTCGCTGCTGACCGACCAAGTCGAGCAGGAGAGCCTGGCCTGGCGGCTCGCCGCCGGGCGCCTGTGGACGCTCGGGGTGGAAGGCGAGCTGTCGCAGCTGGATCCGCGCACCCGCAAGCAGCGCGTTCGCCTGCCCACCTATCCGTTCGAGCGCAAGCGCTGCTGGGTCGAGATCGTCGCCCCGGCCGCCGCGCCATCCGCCGCCCTGCCCGCGGCGGCAAGCCCCCTATCCTCATCGCTCACCATCGTTCCGGAGTTGACCATGCCCGTTGAAAGCCCCCCTTCCCCCGTTTCTCCCGCTCGCAGGGCCTCGTTGACCGCGCGTCTGCGCACACTGTTCGAAGACATTTCGGGCGTCGGCATGGACGAGGTCGAAGGCGCCGCGCCGTTTGTCGAGATCGGCCTCGACTCGCTCACGCTGACGCAGGCAGCGCTGCAGGTCAAGAAGCACTTCAAGGTCAACCTGAGCTTCAGGCAGTTGATGGAAAGCTACCGCAGCTTCGACGCGCTGGCGGAGTTCCTGGACGCCACGCTGCCGCCCGAGCCGGCCGCGGCCGTGGCC
>JAQGLP010000346.1 GCA_028292835.1 Variovorax sp. | reverse complement strand
GGTGCTGGCGCGCTTCTCGACCGTCGCGCTGGAACTCGGCTCGGCCGACACGGTGCGCGACCCGCGCGGCTTCGCGCTCAAGTTCTACACGGAAGAGGGCAACTACGACCTGGTCGGCAACAACACGCCCATCTTCTTCATCCGCGACCCGCTGAAGTTCCCCGACTTCATCCACTCGCAGAAGCGCGACCCCTACAGCCACGTGCAGGAGCCCGACAACGCCTGGGACTTCTTCTCGCATTCGCCCGAGGCCACGCACCAGTTCACCTGGCTGTTCGGCGACCGCGGCATTCCGAAGACCTACCGCCACATGGACGGCTTCGGCTCGCACACCTTCCAGTGGGTCAATGCCCAGGGCGAGGCGTTCTGGGTCAAGTACCACTTCAAGACCAACTAGGGCATCGCCTGCTTCACCACCGAGGAAGCGCAGCGCACGGGTGGCGAGAACCCGAACCACCACCACCTCGACCTGCTGCATTCGATCGAGCGGGGCGATTTCCCGAGCTGGCGCGTGCAGGTGCAGATCATGCCGGTGGCCGAGGCGCAGCACTACCGCTTCAACCCGTTTGACCTGACCAAGGTGTGGTCGCACAAGGACTACCCGCCCGTCGACATCGGCACGTTGACGCTCGACCGCAATCCCGACAACTATTTCGCCGAGGTCGAGCAGGCCGCCTTTAACCCGGCCAACTTCGTACCCGGCATCGGCCCCTCGCCCGACAAGATGCTGCAGGGGCGCCTGTTCAGCTATGGCGACACGCAGCGCTACCGGCTGGGTATCAACCACACGCAGCTGCCGGTGAACTGCCCGCACGCCACCAAGGCCGCGAACTACGGCCGCGACGGCGCGATGCGATTCGACCGCAACGGCGGCCGCGGCCCCAACTACGAGCCCAACAGCTTCGGCGATGCACCCAGGCAGAGCAACGAGCCGGTCTACGCGCCGCTGGAAATCCATGGCTGGAGCGGCAGCCACGCCTGGGAAAAGCACGCCGAGGACAGCGACTTCGTGCAGGCCGGCGACCTGTACCGCCTGATGGACGAAGCCGCGAAGGAACGCCTGGTGAACACCATCGCCGGCGGTCTGGGGGCGGTCAAGCGCCAGGACATCGTCGACCGCGCGATTGGCTACTTCCGCCAGGCCGATTCAGACTATGGTGCGCGCCTGGAAAACGCCGTGAAAGCCGTGCAGGCGAAGCTCAGGGGCGAGGACGTGACGATCCAGGTGGGTGAGCCGGCACACGCGGAGAGCCTGAGCTGACAGGACCTCCCGCAGCAGCAGGGGAGGCCACCACCCGGCAGGTCGAGCGGATCGGGTAGCAATCGAGGCTCGTGCGCCCTGTTCGCCTCGAGGGTTTCGCCTTCAGGGCCTTGCGAAGTCATCGCTGGAGCGAGCCCCGCCATCGCTTTCGTTTCAGGAGCCCTGCCGCGTCCCGACCGCCAGGGCTCCTCCTCTCATCAACTCAATCGAGCAGGGTGGGGTTGCGACGCGCTTCGTCCAGGCGGCGTTGCTGGACGACCTTCATACACTGGGGGCGGTGCGCTGCGACCTGCTGTGCGCATCGGTTGTTCATGCAAATGGCCTTGGAAAAGAAATTGAGTCCTTCGCAAGAGGCCAGGGGACTGGCCACGACGCGTCGGAATCCCGACGTTACCGGACGCGGATTCATCAGCGGCGCGCGGGCCTTGCGGAGTGGCGGGTCGACCGGGGCTTCACGCCGGGTGGTATTCGTTGCCGCCCCCATGACGGAGCGGCTCGTGACCGCTCCATCGGCCGCAGGCGGCAGGAGAACTTCAGCCAGTGCGAACGTCTGCCTGGAAGAAGAGGTACCGCCTGCAGGAGACGGCACCGCATCGGCTTCATTGGCTGGAGTCACGGACCGAGCGGCGAGGAGCGAAAATGCTTTCGACATGGCGGGGGCCGGTTGTTGGGTGTCCGGCGAAAACCGGTCCGTGTTCCAGAGCAAAGCGGCAAGGACCAAGACCACGCCGCCGCCGAGCCACGGGGCCAGCCTGTCCAGCGACCCCCGCGACAGCCACGGCGGCGCCATTGCGGCAGGTTCCGTGACGCCAGCGCCGCAAGAGGTGTCTCGCGCTCCCCCGTTGGCATAGAACGTCGGCAATTTGCCTTCGCAGCCTTTGCAGAACTTCCTGGAATCGCTGTTGATTGTGAAGCAGGCCCTGCATATCACTGACGAGCGGCCCTGCTGAAACAGCATCTTCGACAGGTCGGTCAGGTTCCCGAAGGCATCCCCTGACGGGGGCCCATGCTGGGTGGCGGGAATTTCGAATGAGGGGGCCATTGCGACAATGATTGAGTCAAAGCGGTTGGGCTCCGTTTCTAAACTGATCCGTGTGCTCGACTCGCTTGCGGACCGTCAGACGAAGCTGAATCACCCAATTAGCTGAGCCATGGGGAAGCATCCAATTCAGATGTTCCCTGCAACCAATATAGGACAAAAGCTTGCAATGGTCTATTGCGTTCGGCGAGGATGTGCTGCAGGGCGCGAGCAGTGGCCCAGCAAGCTCTGCGGCCTCCCTTCAGCCGGTGGTTGCATCCACCTTCGCGCCGGCCGCGACGATCTCGCCCCAGCTTGCGGCGTCGAGCCGGAGGCCGCAAGGATCGCGGCGACCTGTGTTTGCAGCACTGCCGCTGAAGCGTCTTCGACATAGCGCTTCGGGTCCGGCTACATGACCGCGCCGACCTGCCACGGCACAAATTCGTTCTGGCCGTAGCCATGCTTCTCGCTCTTCGACGGTTCGCCCGATGCCGTCGCCAGCACCCGCTCGAAGATGCGCTGGCCCATGTCCTGGACCGACGCCGTGCCCTCGACGATCTCGCCGCAATTGAGGTCCATGTCTTCCTCCTGCCGCTGCCAGAGCGCGGAGTTGGTGGCCAGCTTGAGCGAAGGCGAGGGCGCGCAGCCATAGGCCGAGCCGCGGCCGGTGGTGAAGCAGATCAGGTTGGCGCCACCGGCGACTTGCCCCGTTGCGCTCACCGGGTCGTAGCCGGGCGTGTCCATGTAGACGAAGCCGTGCACCGTCACCGGTTCGGCGTACTCGTACACCGCCTCCAGGTTGCTCGTACCGCCCTTGGCCACCGCACCCAGCGATTTTTCGAGGATGGTCGTGAGGCCGCCGGCCTTGTTGCCCGGCGAGGGATTGTTGTTCATCTCGCCTTCGTTGACCGCCGTGTAATGCTCCCACCACCGGATGCGCTCGACCAGCTTCTCGCCGATCTCCCGCTTGACCGCCCGGCGCGTGAGCAGGTGTTCGGCGCCGTAGACCTCCGGCGTTTCGGAAAGAATGGCCGTGCCGCCATGCGCCACCAGGAGGTCGACGGCCGCGCCGAGCGCCGGGTTGGCGCTGATGCCCGAGTAGCCGTCGGAGCCGCCGCACTGCAGCCCGATCGTGATATGCGCCACGCTGCAGGGTTCGCGCGTCACGGCGTTGGCGCGCGGCAGCATCTCGTTGATCAGCGACACGCCTTTTTCCACCGTCCTGCGCGTGCCGCCCGTGTCCTGGATGTTGAACACGCGGAAGTTCTCGCCTTCGCTCAGGTTGCCGGTTGCGAGCCAGGCGTTGATCTGGTTCGCCTCGCAACCCAGGCCCACCACCAGCACGGCCGCAAAGTTGGCATGCGTGGCATAGCCCGTGAGCGTGCGCTCCAGAATCCGCATGCCCAGGCCCTGCGTGTCCATGCCGCAGCCCGTACCGTGCGTGAGGGCGACCACGCCATCGACGTTGGGGAACGCCGCCAGCGCCGACGGGTTGGTCCTGCGCGAGAAGTGGTCTGCGATGGCGCGCGCGGCCGTGGCCGAACAGTTCACGCTCGTCAGCACGCCGATGTAGTTGCGCGTCGCCACGCGGCCGTCCGCGCGCCGGATGCCCATGAACGTGGCTTGGCGCCGGGCCGGCGCCGGTTTGACGTCGAGGCCGAAGGCGTAGTCCCGCTCGAAGCCGCCCTTGTCGGGCCCCATGTCGAGGTTGTGCGTGTGCACGTGCTCGCCCGGCGAGATCGGCCTGCTGGCAAAGCCGATGATCTGGTTGTAGCGGCGCACCGGCTCGCCTGGCGCAATTGCGCGTGTGGCGACTTTGTGGCCGGGGGGGATCATCCCGCGCACGGTCACGTTCTCGACGGAGGCGCCGCCCAGCAATTGCGAGCGCGCGATGACGACGTCGTCGGCGGGATGGAGGCGGATGCACGGATTCATGACGAGCCTTTTTCAAGCAGGAAGTGGCGGCCGTGGGGCGTTCGGTCAGGGCGCGTGGGCGCGTCGCCAACTCGCGCTGAATCGCTGGTGGGACTTGTCCATGTGCTCGTGCATCGCGGCCCGCGCGGCCTGCGCGTCGCGCGCGGCGATGGCGTCGTAGATGGCTTCGTGCTCGGCGATCGCCGAGCGCCACGCCTTGGCGGTTTCGAAGTGACCGCCCAGGCGCTGGAAGAGCGGACCGAGGCGCGAGTCCAGGAAACCCTGCACCGTTTCGATGAGCACCGAATTGCCGCCGGCCTGGACAATCGCGATGTGAAAGGCGCGGTCCGCTTCGAGCGGAACCACGGCGCGATCGGCCAGCGCCTTCATGTCGTCGATCGCGCGCGCGATCGCATCCCGGTCGATGCGCTTGCCTTGCACGGCGGCGAGGGCCGCCGTTTCGCCCTCGATCACCCGGCGCGCGCGGATCAGTTCGAGCGGACCCCAGTCGGTCAGCTCGACGGTCGACCCCCGCCTGGCGCGGTCGAGCACGTAGATGCCGGAGCCGGTGCGCACTTCGACGCGGCCCTCGACCTCCAGCGCGATCAAGGCCTCCCGTACCGAAGGCCGGCTCACGCCGAGCTGCCGGGCCAGGTCACGCTCGGCCGGCAGGCGGGCTCCCGTGGCGAACTCGCCCTTCGCGATCAGCGTGCGCAGCTGCTCGGCGATCTGGCGATAAAGGCGTTTCGGTTCGACGGTCTGCAGCGGCACGGTAGGCGCGGAGTTTTAAGGGTTGTCCTTAATTGGACAGGTGGTCAGGCCAATTCAGAATACGGTCCAGGCTGCCCGGCAACCATCGGGCGAAACCCTGAACGCGCGGCGCATCCTGCGAATCAAGAGGAATTCCATGAGACTTGAAGGCAAGACGGCTCTCATCACGGCCGCCGGACAGGGCATCGGTCGTGCCAGCGCGCTCGCGATGGCCGCAGAGGGCGCGCAGGTGTGGGCCACCGACGTGAACGAAAAGCTGCTGGAGAGTTACGCAGGCGTCACCAATGTGCGGACCGCCAGGCTCGACGTGCTGGACAAAGCCGCCATCGCCGCCTTCGTCAGGACCGTCCCGGCGCCAGACGTGCTTTTCAATTGCGCCGGCGTGGTGCACAACGGAACCGTCCTGCAGGCCAGCGACGAGGACCTGGCGTTTGCATTCAACCTCAACGTCCGCTCGCAAGTCTGGATGATCCAGGCGGTGCTGCCGGGCATGTTGGCGGCCGGGCGCGGCAGCATCGTCAACATGGCCAGTGTCTGTTCGAGCATCAAGGGGTTGCCGAATCGCGCCATCTACAGCGCCACGAAAGCGGCGGTACTGGGGCTGACCAAAAGCGTCGCGGCGGACTTCGTGAGCCAGGGCATCCGTTGCAACGCGGCATGCCCGGGCACGGTGGATACGCCCTCGCTGGCCGACCGGATTAACGCCAACGAGGATCCGGTGGCGGCCCGCAAGGCTTTTATCGCACGCCAGCCGATGGGCCGGCTCGCGCAAGCCGAAGAGATTGCACCGCTGGTGGTGTTTCTGGCAAGCGATGAATCCGCATTCATTACAGGGCAGGCGTTCAGCATCGACGGCGGCATCACGATCTGAGCCTGCCGGTTTGGCCAGCGTTCATGCTGCGCCCGACCTGGAAGGCAAGCACTCTTCGGTTGATTGATGAAAAAGGAAAAAAATTGAAACTCGTTCGCTACGGAAATGCCGGCAAGGAAAAGCCCGGTCTCATCGACGAAAACGGCCAGTTGCGGGACCTCAGCCGCGTGGTCAAGGACATCGGCCCCGAGCAGTTGGGCGATGAGGCGATCGCCAGGCTGCGCGAACTCGACACCGGCAAGCTCCCCCTCGTGAAGGGCCAGCCGCGCATGGGCTGCCCGGTCGCCAATGTCGGCAAGTTCATCGCGATCGGCCTCAACTTCTCGGACCACGCCGCTGAAACCGGCGCGGAGATTCCGAAGGAGCCCATCGTCTTCATGAAGGCGACGAGCTGCATCCAGGGGCCCGACGACCCCGTCATGCTGCCCAAGAACTCGGTCAAGAGCGACTGGGAGGTCGAGCTGGGCGTGGTCATCGGCGCGCGCGCGCGCTACGTCTCCCAAAGGGAGGCGCTGGGCTTCGTCGCGGGCTACTGCACGGTCAACGACGTCAGCGAGCGCGAGTTCCAGATCGAGCGCGGCGGCACCTGGGACAAGGGCAAGGGCTGCGATACGTTCGGGCCGATCGGCCCCTGGCTGGTGACCCGCGACGAGATCGCGAACCCGCAAAAGCTCGCCATGTGGCTCGACCTCAACGGCAAGCGCATGCAAAACGGCAGCACCCGGACCATGATCTTCAGCGTCGCGAAGATCGTGAGTTACGTCAGCCAGTTCATGACACTGATGCCCGGCGACGTGATCACCACCGGCACCCCGCCCGGCGTTGGCCTCGGCATGAAGCCGCCGCTCTACCTGAAGAAGGGCGACGTGATGACGCTGGGGGTCGAAGGTCTCGGCCAGCAGCGCCAGGACGTGATCGCGTTCAAGCGCTGACGCTGGGCACCGACCTCCGGCGAAACGGCAGTGAAATACCAGTTCGATTTCGCGTCCGTGCTGGCGCAGTGGCCTCTGCTGCTGGAGGGAGCCTGGGTCACGGTTGAACTGTCGTTCCTCGCCACGGTGATCGGTTTCGTGCTGGGCGCCCTGTGCGCGGTCGCACGCAACAGCCGCCGTCCGTGGCTGCGGCGCCTGGTGGGGGCGTACGTGGAGGCGATCCGCAACACGCCGCTGCTGATCCAGAGCTATTTCCTGATCTTCGGCTTGTCGAGCATCGGCGCGACCCTGCCGATCATGGCCGGGGCGGTGCTGGCGCTGGTCATCAACATCGGCGCCTACACCTGCGAAATCATTCGCGCCGGCATGGACTCGATTCACAAGGGGCAGCTCGAGGCGGCGGACTGCCTGGGCCTGTCGCCTGTCCAGGTGTTCTGGCATGTCGTGCTGCGGCCCGCGGTCGAGCGCGTCTATCCGTCCCTGACCAGCCAGTTCGTGCTGCTGATGCTGGCCTCGAGCATCATGTCCGCCGTCGGCGCCGAGGAACTGCTGGGTATCGCCAACCGGATCCAGTCCGATACGTTCCGTAATTTCGAGATCTTCCTCGTGCTGTGGATGGTGTACCTGGGGCTGTCCTACCTGATGCGCCTGGGATTCTGGCTGCTCGGGCAGATCGTGTTCACGCGCCGCCGCAAGCTCGGCACGCCCCTCTAGCGGCGCCCCCATGTCGCACGAGCAGATCACCTACCTGCTGCTGGGTGCGCTGGGCACGCTTGAGCTGTCCGTCGTGACCTTCGTCGCTGGCGGCCTGGCCGGACTCGGCATGGCGCTGGCCCGCGTGGCGCCGGTGCGCGGCGTGCGAGTCGCGGCGGCCGCGTACATCCAGTTGATCCAGGGCACCCCGCTGCTGGTCCTGATGGGGCTCTCCTTCTACGGCCCGAGCATCGCGGGCATCGGATCGATGCCCGCGCTGGCCGCCGCCGGGCTGGCCATGACGATCTATTCGAGCGCCTTTCTCGGAGAGATCTGGCGCGGCTGCATCCAGTCGGTCCACAAGAGCCAGTGGGAAGCGGCCGAATGCCTGGGCCTCACGCGCTGGCAGCGCATGCGCAAGGTCGTGCTGCCGCAGGCGTTGCGCATCGCCACCCCGCCGACCGTCGGGTTCATGGTGCAGATCATCAAGAACACGTCGATCGCGTCGCTGGTCATCGGCTTCGCCGAGCTTTCGTACAACGCCAAGGTGTTGAACAACTCGACCTTCCAGCCTTTCATCTATTTCGGCTGCGCCGCCCTTCTGTATTTCGCCATGTGCTATCCGCTCTCGCGCTGGAGCCGCACGCTCGAAAGGAAGCTCCATGCAAACCGTGGTTGAACTAGACCAGGTTCACAAAAAGTTCGGTGCGCTGCATGTGCTGCGCGGGGTGTCTTTTTCCGTCGCGCGCGGCCAAGTGGTCGCCATCATCGGCAAGAGCGGCTCGGGCAAGAGCACGGCCTTGCGGTGCATCGACCGGCTCGAGACCGTCGACAGCGGCAGCATCCACGTGTGCGGGCACGCCGTTCACGAGGCGGGGCTCAACGTTCGCGCGTTGCGCAAGGACGTGGGCATTGTCTTCCAGGGCTACAACCTGTTCCCGCACCTCACCGTGCTGCAGAACATCACGCTGGCGCCGGCCTCGGTCAAGCGCATGAGTCCGCCCGAGGCCCGGCAGGTGGCCCTGGAGGTGCTGCGCCATGTCGGGCTGGCCGACAAGGCCGACGCCTATCCCGAGCAGCTCTCGGGTGGCCAGCAGCAGCGCGTGGCCATCGCGCGGTCGCTCGCGATGAAGCCGCAAGTGATGCTGTTCGACGAAGTGACGTCGGCGCTCGACCCCGAGCTCACCGGGGAAGTGCTCAAGGTCATCGAGAAGCTGGCGGCCGAGGGGATGACGATGGTGCTGGTGACCCACGAGATGGCCTTTGCGCGCGGCGTGGCCGACAAGATCATCTTCATGCACCAGGGCCAGATATGGGAGGAGGGCGACGCCGCCATGCTGTCGAGCCCCCAGACGCCCGAATTGCGCCAGTTCCTCGGCAACGGCCTTTGAACCCGACCGCATCCGCCGCGCTTTTCTTTTTCACACACAAGGACGAGACATGAAAAATTTCCCCCGCCGACACTTCCACGCGCTGCTGTCCGGGCTGTTGCTGGCCGGCTCGGCACTCGGCCTGGGCACTGCCCACGCCGATCAGCTCGACACCATCACGAGCAGCAAGAAGCTGCGCGTCGCGATCGACCTCGCCGTGCCGCCCTATGGCATGAAGGACGACAAGCTGAACTCCACCGGCTCCGACGTGGAAACCGCGCAACTGCTGGCCAAGGATTGGGGACTGGAGCTCGAGATCGTGCCGACCACCGGCGCGAACCGCATTCCGTTCCTGCAGACCGACAAGGCCGACGTGGTGATCTCCAGCCTGTCGGTGACGCCCGAGCGCGAGAAGGTGATCGATTTCTCCATTCCCTTTGCCGGCATCTCGGCGGTGGTGGGAGCCCCCAAAAAGCTGGACATCAAGAGCGCTGCCGATCTGGCCGGCAAGAAGGTCGTGGCCACCCGGGGGACCACCAACGATGCCGAGCTTACAAAGGTGGCGCCCAAGGAAGCGCAGATCGTGCGTTTCGACGACGACGCCACGTCGATCACGGCGCTGGTGAGCAACCAGGCCGACATCTTCGCGACGGCGCCGCCCCTGCTCAAGGTGATCAACGAAAAGAATCCCGCCAAGCAGATGGAGGTCAAGTTCGTCATGAAGGTGAACATGCTGGCCGTCGGCTTGCGCAAGAACGAGCCCCGGCTGAAGGAGAAGACCGACGCCTGGGTGCGCGCCAACCTGAAGAACGGCAAGCTCAACGCGATCTACAAGAAGTTCCACGGCGTTGACCTCCCCGAAGACGTGCTCAAGAACGGCGCCTGAGAGACACGCCATGGCCAGGATCGACCAAGTCGAGATCAGTCAGGTCGACATCGCACCCAAGGTGCGGCGTACCGACGCCATCCAGTCCTTCGTCACGCAGGAAACCGTGCTGGTGACCGTGCGCTGCGACGACGGCTCCGCGGGCACGGGCTACAGCTACACCATCGGCACCGGGGGCTCCTCGATCGTGGCGCTACTGCGCGACCATCTGGGGCCGCTGCTGGCCGGCCGCGATCCGCAGCAGTACGAGGCCCTCTGGCGGGACCTGTTCTTCCACACCCACGCCACTGCGGTGGGCGCCATCACCAGCCTGGCGCTGGCCGCTGTCGACACGGCGCTGTGGGACCGCAACTGCAAGGTCGCGGGCCAGCCGCTGTGGCGCATGGCCGGCGGCGCCAAGGCGCGCGTGCCGGTCTACACCACGGAGGGCGGCTGGCTGCATCTGGAGCCCGCCCAGCTGGTGGAGCAGACCTTGGCTGCGCAGGAGCAGGGCTTCCTGGGCGCCAAGCTCAAGGTCGGCAAGCCCCACGTGGCGCAGGACATGGCGCGCCTGTCGGCCGTCCGGGGCGCGGTCGGCGCCGACTTCGAGCTGATGGTCGATGCCAACCAGAGCTTTTCCCTGGCGGAGGCCATCCGCCGCGCGCGGCAGTACGAGGAGCTCGACCTGGCCTGGTTCGAGGAGCCCATGCCGGCCGAGCATGTGGCCGGGCACGCGCAGTTGCGGGCCGCCACCAGCGTGCCGATCGCCGTCGGCGAATCGATGTACCACCTCGCCCAGTTCGGGGAGTATGCCCAGCAGGGCGCGTGCTCCATCGTGCAGGCCGACGTCGCGCGGGTCGGTGGCATCACGCCCTGGCTCAAGATCGCGCACCTCGCCGAGGCGCACAACCTCGCGGTGTGTCCCCACTTCCTGATGGAACTCCACGTGAGCCTGTGCGCTGCCGTGCCGAATTCGCGCTGGGTCGAATACATCCCCCAACTCGACGACCTGACGACGAGCCGCCTGCGCATCGAGGCCGGCCATGCGCTCGCGCCAGAGACGCCCGGCCTCGGCATCGAGTGGGACGCGGCGCAATTGCAGGCGCGGCGGAAGTTCGATCCGATCGTTGTGGTCTGACGTCTGGCAGCGACGGGCCTCATAACCGACCGAATCCGAGGGACTTGTAAACAGCCCCAGAAATCCTGCAAAATAGAACGATCGTTCGTTTTATTTGCAGAACCATGCCCGCCCTCGCCACCCCGTCCGCCCGCGCGCTGCAGAAGGGCCAGCAGACCAAGGCCGTCATCGTCGACGCGGCGTTGGGGCTGGCGGCGCAGATGGGCCTGGAAGGCCTGTCGATCGGCGCCGTGGCCGAACTGACCGGGATGAGCAAGTCGGGCGTTTTTGCCCACTTCGGTTCGCGCGAGGAACTGCAGATCTCGGTGGTGCGCGAGTACCACGCGAAGTTCGCCGAGGAGGTCTTCTTCCCCGCGCTGCGCGAGCCGCGCGGACTGCCGCGGGTGAAGGCGCTGTTCGAGCGCTGGGTGCGCCGCGTGTCGGCCGAGCTGGATTCAGGCTGCATCTACATCAGCGGCGCGGTCGAGTTC
>JAQGLP010000338.1 GCA_028292835.1 Variovorax sp. | reverse complement strand
GGTGCTGGGCCCGGCGGGCACGCGGCGCTACCACCTCTACCGCCCTCCCGGCCTGCAGCTTCAACCCGGAGAGAAGCTTCCGCTCATGGTCATGCTGCACGGCTGCGGGCAGAACGGGCAGGGTTTTGCCACCAGCACCCGCATGAACCGCCTGGCTGCGCGAGAACGCTTCCTGGTGCTCTACCCCGAACAGGACCGGCTCGCGAATGCCCAGGGTTGCTGGAACTGGTACGAACAGAGGTCCGGCAAGGCGGACGCCGAGGCGGCAACGCTGATGATGGCGGTCGATCAGGTCAAGCTGTTCTACCCCGTGGACCGCGAACGCGTGGCGGTGGCCGGGCTGTCGGCGGGCGCCAGCATGGCGGCATTGCTGGCGACGCGTTACCCGCACCGTTTTCAGGCGGTGGCGATGCACTCGGGCGTGGCGCCCGGTGCGGCCAAATCCTCCGCGACCGCGCTCGGGGCCATGCGGGGCTATCGGGCGCCGCCCACGCTGGCCACCGCGATCGGCAAGGCGATGGGTGCGGCGGCGGTGGTCACTACCTTGCCGCCCTTGCTCGTGCTGCATGGCGACGCGGATTCCGTGGTCTCGGTCAGCAACGCCGCTCACAGCGCCGCCGTCTGGGCCCTGGCGACGCGCGCGCGGCCGGGGGTCGAACGTACCCTGCAGCGCGGCCAGCGCCATGCCATGGCGGTGATCGACTACAAGCGCCAGGGTCGCACCTTCGTCACGCTCTGCGTGATCAAGGGCCTGGCCCATGCCTGGAGCGGTGGAGCGGCCCGGCTGGCTTTCAGCGATGCCATGGGACCCGATGCGACACGGATGATCTGGGCGTTCGCCACGCGGCAGTTCGCAGCGTCGGCCAAGAACCCCATGCCCTTGGACCTGCCGCCCTGAACCACCGGCCCCGGCTGGTGCCTGCAAAGTCCGGATTTCTTGGCACCCCCACCATGGCCGTGCCGTGCCCGCTCGCCGCATGTCCGCTCAGGCGGGAGCGGTCTCGCGCAGCGTCGACATGTCGATCACGAAGCGGTATTTCACGTCGCTGCGCAGCATGCGCTCATAAGCCTCGTTGACCTGCGCCATGGCGATCGGCTCGATGTCGCTGACGATGCCATGCTCGGCGCAGAAGTCGAGCATTTCCTGCGTCTCGGCGATGCCTCCGATCAGCGAACCGGCGAGCCGGCGGCGCTTGGCGATCAGTCTGAACACACCCGGCGAGGGATGCGGAGAGGCGGGCACGCCGACCAGGCACAGGGTCCCGTCGAGTTTGAGCAGACCGAGAAACGCATCGAGGTCGTGCGGCGCGGCCACGGTGTCCAGGATGAAATCGAAACTGTTGGCGTGCACCCGCATTTCCTCCTCGTTCTTTGACACCACGACTTCCTTGGCGCCGAGCCGCAGCGCATCGTCCTTCTTGCCCGGGGACGTGGTGAACAGCACCACATGGGCGCCCATCGCCGCGGCGATCTTGACGCCCATGTGGCCCAGGCCGCCGAGGCCGACCACGCCCACCTTGTGGCCGGGACCGACCTTCCATTGGCGCAGCGGCGAGTAGGTGGTGATGCCGGCGCACAGCAGCGGCGCCACCGCGGCCAGATGCTCCTCGGCGTGCGAGACGCGCAACACGAACTTTTCATGCACCACGATGTGGTCGGAGTAGCCGCCCAGCGTGTTGGCGCGCGAAACCTGCTCGCGGCCGTTGTAGGTGTCGGTGAAGCCGTTGTCGCAGTATTGCTCCAGCCCTTCGGCGCAATGGCCGCAGTGCTGGCAGCTGTCGACCATGCACCCGACGCCGACGAGGTCGCCGACCCGGAACTTCGAGACGCCGTCTCCCACCGCCGTCACGCGCCCGACGATCTCGTGGCCCGGCACGCACGGGTACACGGTGGGGCCCCATTCACTGCGCGCGGTATGCAGGTCGGAATGGCACACGCCGCAGTGCAGGATGTCGATGGCGACATCGCTCGCGCCGAGCGCGCGGCGCTCGAAATCGAACGGGGCCAGCGGGAGGGTGGCGGCCTGCGCCGCGTAGCCGTGAGCAAGGGTCATGGAGAGGTCTCGGTTCTGGAGCCAGGGAAGCACCTACCTTACGGCAATCCGGCGCGACGCGCTGACGCGCCAGGGAAGCGCGCCCGGTCGGATTTCGGCTTGCTATCGAATAAATAGCTGATAAAGCCCTGCCCGCGCGGGCAGGCGGCCGATTCGATGCTTAGACAAGACGGCGGTCGGCCAACGCCGGCGGTGTCCATTCGTAGAGCCAGGTTTCGCTCAGCGCCTGTCCGCCGCTGCGCAGGAACACGCGCAAGGTGATGGGCTCGACGCTGTCGGTGGGAACGATGTCGAACATCGCGCGAATGCCCCGCACCGAGGCCAGCGGCCGCGCCGAGGTGATCTCCACCCGCCCGCTGGAAGCGGTGACCACCGCCTCGACCGTACCCGCCTTGCCATCGAGCTGCGCCAGCGCGCCGCCGGCAAAGTCGAGTGCAAAGCGGTACGACCAGTACTTGCGCTTCTGGCCCACCACGCCGCCCAGCCCGGTGCGCGTGGCCACGCAGGTGGCGAGCGCCGGACGCTGCGGCGGCTCGCTCCCCCAGTACAGGCGCCAGCCGTACAGCAGCTCCTGGCCTGCCTGGGGCTTCTGTGCCGGGTTCCAGAAGGCGACGATGTTGTCGAAGGTTTCGTCGGCGGTCGGAATCTCCACCAGTTGCACCGCGCCTTCCCCCCAGCCGGCCTTGGGTTCGACCCAGAGGGAAGGGCGCTTCTC
>JAQGLP010000330.1 GCA_028292835.1 Variovorax sp. | reverse complement strand
TTCAGGGACTGGCGCGGGGACAGCGCGGCGAAGGCGCTCAGCACGGTGGCGAGGTCGACCCGCCCGGTCCAGCCGCGAGGAGGCAGGGGCAGCGGCGTCAGGTCGAGCGCAGAGAAGCTCTCGACCCCGCACACGCCGCAGCCGGTGCGCCCGGCCAGGCTGCGACGCCGGCCCTTCAGGCGCTCGAAGCTGCGCGTGGAGATGTCCAGGTGCACCTCGATGGCATGCAGCCCCTCGGGCAGACCCGCGGCGCAGGCTTCCACCGCCTGCACGTCGATGCCGCGGCAATCGTCGGCACGGTCGAGGATGCCTTCGCTCAGCGCGAAGCCCAGTGCGAAGTCGTCGAGGTCCTGCGGCGTGGCGAGCATGACGGCATGCGAGACCCCGTTGAACACCAGCGCGACCGGCACCTCGGCGGCCAGGGTGTCGTCGCGCAGCACGCCCCCGGGCGGCACGGTCCGCTCGCCGTACACGCGCACGGCGCGGCGCTCGATCGAGGGTGGCGACAGGGATTCGGCGGAGCCGCCGTCCGAAGCCAGGCGCTCAGCCATGGGACCGTTCCGCCAGCGCCGCGTGGCCGGCCCCGGTGAGTTGCGCGCTCCAGCGACCGTCCGCCACGCCCTCCCCGCGCGAGGACGCGCCCGCCCCCGCGCCATGCGGCACCAGCACCACGGGGATCGACTTCGACGCCGGCGTCCCCGCGTTGAGCGCCACCGAATCCAGCGGCACCAGCGGGTTGGTCTCGGGATAGTAGGCCGCGAGGTTGCCGCGCGGAATGTCGTAGGCCACCAGCCGGAAACGCTCGGCGCGGCGCTCCTGGCCGTCGCTCCACACCGTCTGCAGGTCGACCCAGTCGCCGTCCTTCAGGCCCAGCGCGCGGATGTCCTCGGCGTGGATGAAGACCACGCGGCGCTGGCCGAACACGCCGCGGTAGCGGTCGTCCATGCCGTAGATGGTGGTGTTGTACTGGTCGTGCGAGCGCGTGGTCAGCAGCGTGAAGACGATCGTGCCCGGCCGGCTGTCGCGCGCCCGGTGCGCGGGCGTGTCGCGCGGCACGGCGTGCGTGAAGAACGTGGCCTTGCGCGACGGCGTGGCCCACTCCCGCTCGCTGGCCGTGTTGCGCAGGCGAAAGCCGCCCGGCGCGGCCACGCGCGCGTTGAAGTCCCTGAAGTCGTCGAACACGGCTTCGATCTTGTCGCGGATGCGGGCGTAATCCTCGACCAGCCAGAGCCAGGGCGTCGCGCTGCGCGCGCCGAGCGTGGCCCGCGCCAGCCGCGCCACGATGGCCGGCTCCGACAGCAGATGCTCGGAAGCCGGCGGGTTGAGGCCGTGCGACAGGTGCACCATGCTCATCGAGTCCTCCACCGTCACGCCCTGCGGACCGCCTGCCTGCACGTCGATCTCGGTGCGCCCCAGGCACGGCAGGATGAGCGCCTCGCGCCCATGCACGACGTGGCTGCGGTTGAGCTTGGTGGCGACATGGACCGTCAGGTCGCACTGTCGCAGGCCTTTCCAGGTTTCAAAGGTATCGGGCGTGGCGGCGGCGAAGTTGCCGCCGAGCGCGAAGAACACCTTGGCGCCGCCGTCGCGCATGAGGCGGATCGCCTCGACCGTGTCCACGCCGTCGGCGCGCGGCGGCTCGAAGCCGAACACCTGCTTCAACCGGTCGAGCAAGGCCGCGGGCGGCTTCTCCCAGATGCCCATGGTGCGGTCGCCCTGCACGTTGCTGTGGCCGCGCACCGGGCAGGCCCCCGCGCCTGGACGGCCGATGTTGCCGCGCATCAGGAGCAGGTTGACCAGCATCTGGATCGTGGCGACCGCGTTCATGTGCTGCGTGATGCCCATGCCCCAGCAGAAGATCGCACGCTCGGCCTCGCGGTAGATGTCGGCGGCGGCGCGCATCTGCGCTTCGGCCAGGCCCGACTCCTGCTCCAGCAGCGCCCACGACTCGACGCGCAGGTCGGCCGCCAGCGCCTCGAAGCCCACGGTGTGCCCGGCGATGAAGGCCCGGTCGAGCACGGCCTCGCCCGCGTCCTCGCGCTCGATGAGGTGCTTCATCATCCCCTTGGCCAGCGCGAAGTCGCCGCCGATGCGCAACTGGAAGTAGTGGGTGCTGATCGGCGTGGAGCCCAACGTCGCCATCTCCAGCTTGTCCTGCGGATCGGCGAAGCGCTCCAGCCCGCGCTCGCGCAGCGGGTTGAAGCTGACGATCCTCGCACCGCGCCGGTGGGCGGCGCGCAGTTCGCCCAGCATGCGCGGATGGTTGGTGCCGGGGTTCTGGCCGAAGATGAAGATGGCGTCGGCTTTTTCGAAGTCTTCCAGCGTGACGGTGCCCTTGCCCACGCCGATCTGCGGGCGCATGCCGCTGCCGCTCGGCTCGTGGCACATGTTCGAGCAGTCGGGGAAGTTGTTGGTGCCGTACTCGCGCACGAACAGCTGGTACAGGAACGCCGCCTCGTTGCTGGTGCGCCCCGAGGTGTAGAAGATCGCCTGGTCGGGGCTCGGAAGCGCGTCGAGGTGGCGCGCGACCCGGTCGAAGGCATCGTTCCACTCGATCGGCACGTACTTGTCGCTGGCCGTGTCGTAGGCCATTGGGTGCGTGAGGCGGCCCTGGTCCTCCAGCCAGAAGTCGCTTTGCCGGGCCAGTTCGCTCACCGTGTGCCTGGCGAACAGCTCCGGCCCCGCACGGCGCGCGGTCGCCTCCGCCGCCACGGCCTTCACGCCGTTCTCGCAGAACTCGAAGGTCGAGGCATGGTTGCGGTCGGGCCAGGCACAGCCCGGGCAGTCGAAGCCGTCGGGCTGGTTGGCCGAGAGCATCGTTTTGGCGCCCTTGACCGCAATATCCTGCCTCAACAAGGCATTCGTCACGCTGCGCAGCGCCCCCCAGCCGCCGGCCGGCCCCTTGTACAACTGGATCTTTTGTTCGCTCATGTGAAATTTCCCGAGATCACGGAGCGTACGTCGAACCGGCGCCCGACGCTGGCGGCCATTGCCAAGCGCGTGCCGGACGCTAGTAGTGCTGCAACGCCAGGGGGGCCTCTGTCTCCCCGATGATCTTTGCGAGCACCCTCATCCCCTCCACGGTGGGATGGATGACGTCCTTGTAGTACGCGGGCTTCCAGCGAGGATCGCGGCCCACGCTGCGAATGGCCGCCGCATCGATGCCCTGCGCCACGAGTTCCGGACTGTGGACCTCCAGCTCGTCCCGCAGTGCCTGCGGATTTTCCATCTCCGCCTTGTCGGGGTAGAGGATGACACGGATGCTCTTGCCCCGGGCCGGCTCGCTGGCCAGGAATTCACGCAGTTCCTTTTTCCAGTCGCCGGGCGGAACCTGCATGGAAGGAAGCGCCTCCCCGCACGGGCTCCAGTCATAGACATACTTTTTCAGGAGATAGACGGAAAGCACCACGGGATAAGTTCTCGGATGGGTCTCCTCGCAGGCCCAGGAAGACGCCGCGCCAAAATCGCCGCTGTTCAGGACGAAGGTGACGCCGGCCACGTCCCGCACCACTTCGGGATGGGTCCTCAGGTAGGTCAGTTCGTTGCGCAACGCCCAGCTGCCCGCGGAAATGGGCCAGACCGCATGGCCCAGCGCATTGCTCAGCTGGGGCCCCAGCCGCTCCTTCTGGCGGTAGGTGTTGCCGCCCAGGACGATGCTGTCGCCGATCAGCAGCGTGTCGACGGCACGGTTGGGCGTAAATTCCGGTGCGCCCATGCTTTTGGAATTGAATTGCCAGTCATTCCTCCAGAGGAACGAGCCGGACTGCGATTTCTTGGGGATATAGCCAATTTCGCTGTTGGCTTCATAAAGCGGGAAATCCCCGATGGCGGTGGCACGCAGGCCGCCCTCAACGAACAGCGTCAGAGACAAAAAAAAAGCAGCCACCTTGAGGGGTTTTTTCATGGTGGCTGATTCTGCGGACATGTTGAGCGGAAAAATGCGAACTTGTTTCCCGCTGTTACTCAGTGCAACCCTCCCCGTGTCTCAAGCTCCAGACAAGTGCACTAAAGTCTTACTTTCGATGATGTTACACCTTGCGACGAAAAACTTTTCCCTGCAAGGTCAAGCCGGCAGTGGATGCCTTGAAACTCC
>JAQGLP010000318.1 GCA_028292835.1 Variovorax sp. | reverse complement strand
GACCGCTTCGGCAGTGCTTTGGCAGATGCGAACCAGCAGGCCTTGGCCCACCAGGTTGGCCGCGAGCTTGGCGCTGGCGGCAACGTCCGTGTCGAACAGGCGAAGTTCGCGAATGCCCACCAGGTCGCGGAATGCGATCGCCTGGAACTCGCTTTGCGCGCCGTTGCCGATGAGCGCCATGACGCGGCTTTGCGGTCGCGCCAGTGTGCGGGCGGCCACGGCCGACATCGCGGCCGTGCGGATGGCGGTGGTGATGGTCAGCTCGGACAGCAGGCGAGGGGCACCCGTGTCGACGTCCGCCAGGATGCCGAACGCCATTACGGTCGGCAGGCCGTGACGATGGTTGGTCGGGTGTCCGTTCACGTACTTGAAGGCGAATTGCGCCGCGTCAGCGATGGGCATCAGTTCGATGACGCCGACATCGGAATGGCAGGCAACGCGCGCGCTCTTGTCGAATTCGTTCCAGCGCAAGAACTCGCGCTCAATGCGTTGCGCCACGCCGGCGATGCAGGCCGACAGGCCTTTGCGCTGGACCAGGCGAATCATTTCGGGGGCGCTGAGATAGAGGGTGGTGGGGTAGCGGCTGGTGGTCATGGGAAGCTCCTGGTTCGATGCAGAAAGTGTCCGAGAGGTGCCCGTCAATCAGAAGAGCAAAGGTTGCTGCGAACCTGCTTGTTTATTGACGAAGTGGCAGTGCTGGCTGACGTATCGACAGCTTTCTGAATCAGCGTGGCGCGAGACGGTCCAGTGCGGAAACGTTGCGGCGTTCTCGATTGCCTGACCAGCCCTCAGGCAAAGGCCAGCATGGCGGTCGTTGCTTCCCGGCACGCGACATCCTTGCGGCGAACGGAATCGGCAAGCTCGACGGCGCCGAGGCGCCACAGTTCGGTGGTCATGGCTAGAGTCCTTGTGAAATGAAAGCGTCAGGCTGCTCAGTCTTCCAGCGCACGGTGGCGGCTCTCCGGCAGGGCGAACATGGCAAGCGCCGTGACAACGCTCGTGGCCGCCACGTACCAGGCGGGCGCGGCCGGGTTACCGGTGGCGGCGATCATCCAGGTGATCAGCAGCTGGGTGGTCCCACCGAAGAGCGACACGCCCACCGCGTAGGCGATCGACATGCCGGTGGCGCGAATGCCGCGCGGCAGCAACTCGGGAATGGCGACGATCGAGCCCGCGCCGCTGATGGCGGTCAGGGCTGCCAGCAAGCTGGAGACGCCCAGCAGCATGCCGGCCGTGGGCTGCTCCACCAGCAGCATGAATGCCGGCACGGTGACGATGGCAGCCAGTACGCGCGGCCACAGCATCGTCGTCTTGCGGCCGAAGCGGTCGCTCAGCCAGCCGCCGAGCAGTGCGCAGACCATCGTGACAAAGCCGCCGATCACCGTCGCGCTCAATGCGATGCCGGGCGACAGCTTCAGCGTCGTGATGGCGTAGGTCGTCATGAAATTGATGACATACGTCGACACCGTGCCGCCCAGCACCACCAAGATCGCCAGCACGATCAGGCGGCGGTACTTGACAAGGCCCGCCTTGCCACAATTCTCTGCGCGCGAGGGCGTCCCGTGCAGCGTCTCGGGCATGCGGCGCCGCAGATAGACCGCCAGCGGCACGAGCAGCAGGCCGACCAGGAAAGGCACGCGCCATCCCCACGCCGTCATCTGCTCGACCGTGAGCAGGCTGTTCATGGCCAATCCCACGAGCCCGGCGACGCAGGCTGCGGCGCCCTGGCTCGCGAGCTGCCAGCTGGCGTAGAGGCCGCGTTGGCGCTCGGGCGCCGCCTCGATCAGGAAAGCGCTGGCCGGACCGACTTCGCCGCCGAGCGCCAATCCCTGCACCAGGCGGCAGAGCACGACGATGCTGGGTGCGGCCAAGCCGATGCTGGCATACGACGGCGTCAGCGCCAGCCCCAGCGTGCCGACGGTGATCAGTGCAATCGTCAGCAACATCGCCGGTCGCCGGCCGGCGCGATCGGCGAAGGCGCCGATCAGGACGCCGCCCAGCGGCCTTGCGAAGAAGCCGACACCGAAGACTGCGACCGACAGCAGCAGGCTGTTGAGCGGCGTGGAGGCGGGAAAGAAGGTCTTGCCGATGTAGACCGCGAAGAAGGCATACGTCACGAAGTCGTAGAACTCCAGCGCATTGCCGGCGACGGTCGCCGCCACGATGCCGGTTGGAATGCGCGGCCTGCTCGCTGCCGAGGGTCCGGTGCCCTGCGGCTGGAAGGCGGGGGTGGTCGGGGTGAGACTCGGGTTCATCGTTTTCACTCGCTTCCGGATGGGGCCCCTACGGGGCGCTGCGTATTGGAGGCCGGTGCACCGCTCGCAGCAGCGGGCGTCCGAAGAGGTCGAAATAAAAGGAGGAGCCGTGCGGTGCCATCGCAGGGCTCCTAGCGGTAGCTGTCCAGCAGGATGCTGGTCTCGGTGTTGGCGATGCCCTTGATGAGGCGCACGCGTTCCAGCACCCTGGAGAGTTCGACCATCGACTCGGCGCGCAGCTCGGCCACCAGGTCCCAGCGTCCGTTGGTGTCGTGCAGGGCCTCGACGGCGGGCTCGCCGAGCAGGCTCGCGATCACCGCGCGCGTTTGGTTGCCTTCGACCAGCACGCTCATCCAGGCGCGGATCTTGGCTGGCTCGGCGTCCGGCCGCAGCCGCACCGAGTAGCCGACGATCACCTGCTCGTCCTCGAGCTTGCGCAGGCGGTTGCTGACGGTCCCGCGCGAGACGCCGAGCTTGCCGGCCAGCGTGGCGACGTTCGTGCGCGCGTCCTTGCGCAGCAGCGAGATCAGTGTCCTGTCGGTGTCGTCCATGCGCATGCGTGTTGTCTCCTGGGGCGGGTTTTTCTGTCAGGCGCCGCCGAAGAAGTAGAGCTTCAGGCCGGCGAGGATCATCTCGACGGCGACCGCAGAGAGCACGAGCCCCATGAGCTTCTCGATCGCGGACACCATCGAGTCGCCGAGCCAGCGGCGGATGCGCTCGGCCGCCAGCAGCACCAGCCCCGAAACCGCCATCGCCAGCGACAGCGCGCCGATCCATTGCCCCGTGCGATCGGGCTGCCGCGACGCGAGCAGCAGCACCGTCGCCATCGCCGACGGCCCCGCCAGAAGCGGCACCGCGAGCGGAAAGATCAGGGGCTCGTCGGAGGCGTGCTCGTCGGCGCTTCGTTCGTCGTTGTGGCCGAAGATCATGCGGATCGCGATGATCAACAGGATCACGCCGCCGGCGACTTCGAGCGAGCGCTCCGACAAATGCATCAGCGCGAGAAAGCCTCCGCCGCCGAGCATGAACGCCAGCAGGATGGCGAAGGCGATCGCCGTCTCGCGCAGGGCCACCGTGATGCGCCGTTCCGGCGCGACGCGGCCCATGACCGGAATGAAGACCGGCAGCGCGCCGAACGGATCGAGCACCAGCAGCAGCAGAACGAAGGCAGAGAGGAAGTTATGGTCCATAGGGGTGCACGACACGGCCGCTGTTTTGTCGGACACTCTGGCCGCCGTTTCGCCGCAGAGGGCGCAGCTCGCGAAAAAGCCCTCGCGGGCCGGCGGCAGGAAGTCTCATCAGCCCGGTTGGCACGGCGTTACGCCGCCAGCTGCTCGAGCACCGAATACCCGGCGGCGCGCTCGACGATTTCGCCGGCCGCGAGGCACAGGTCCTCGCGATAGCGGCTGGCGCACAACTGCACCCCGGTGGGCAGTCCGCCGTCGACGCCGGTGGGCACCGACAGCCCGGGCAGCCCGAGCATGGCCGTCGCGGTCAGCGGGCTCTGCTCGAGCAGCATCTGCTCGAAGCGCTCGGCCGAGCGCCGGTCCTCGTCGATCGGGAACTGCCTGGCCCACGACACCGGCATCAGCAGCACCGGATGCTCGGAGAAAAACAGCGACCAGGCGCGCGCGATGGTCAGGCGCCGCTGGTAGGCCGCGAGCACGCGCTCGGCGCTGCCCGCGGGCGGCGCGGCGAGCTGCCACGCGAAGACGGTTCGCACGGCCTCGTCGCCTATCGCTTCGATGGCCGGCTTGCCCCCGCGGCGCAGGTCGTCGTTGAGCATCTCGCGCCACAGCCGGGCCGCCTCCTCGAAGTGCGGCGGTTCGGCTTCCTCGACGATGCAGCCGGCGTCGGCGAGCCATTGCGCGGCGCGCTCGAACGAGGCCGTCACCGACGGGTCGGCCGCGAACGCGGGATGGCGCTTGAAGAGCGCCACCTTCAGCGGCTGGCCGCTCGGGGGGTAGTCCAGTGGCGCCGGCACCCACAGGGGGTCGCGCGGGTCGCCTTCGGCCATCACTTCCAGTGCCAGTCGGGCATCGGCCACGCTGCGCGTGAGCGGCCCTTGCACCGACATCAGCTGATTGGTCAGGATGCGGTCGTCCTTCGCGGTCGCGTTGACCGCCGGCACGCGGCCTGCCGTGGGGCGCAGCCCGACCACGCCGCAGGCCCAGGCCGGATGCCGGATCGAGCCGCCGTAGTCGTTGCCATGCGCGATCGGGCCCATGCCGGTGGCCACCGCCGCCGCCGCGCCGCCGCTCGAGCCGCCGGGCGTGACGTGCGGGTCCCACGGGTTCAGAGTGCGGCCGTGCAGCTCGTTGTCGGTGAACCAGCGCAGCGAGAACGACGGCGCGTTGTTGCGCCCGACGATCACCGCGCCGGCGCGCTTCAGGTTCGCGACCACGGGCGCATCGGAGTCGGCGATCAGGTCCTTCAGGGCCACGATGCTGCCGTCGGTGGCGCCGCCGGCCACGTCGACGTTGACCTTGATGGTGACGGGCACGCCGTGCAGCGGCCCGACCGCGTCGCCGCGCGCCAGCGCGCGGTCCGCCTCGGCGGCGGCCGCCAGCGCCTGCTCGTGTAGCACGACGGGCAAGGCATTGATCCTGGGATTAACGTCGTCGATGCGGCCCAGCACGCTTTCGGTTGTCTCGACGCACGAGACCTCCTTGCTACGGATGAGGGCGGCGAGTTCGGTGGCGTCGAGGCGCCAGAGGGTTCGGGTCATCGTGGTAAGTCCTTGAAGGAAGTTGGGTGAGCTCAGTTGAGCGGCTGCTTCTTGCCGTTCGGGAAGCGGGAGAGGGTGATCGCCGGGTTCTTCACGGAAAGGGACTCGAGCGAGGAATGAAAGCGCGGTGCCGCGGCGATCAACTCCCGCGTGTAGGCATGGGTGGGCTGCTCCAGGACGATCCTGGCCTCGCCGATCTCGACGATCTCGCCGCGCCGCATCACGGCGATGTGGTCGCACATCTGCGCCGCCACGCGCAGGTCGTGCGTGATGAAGACCATGCTGAGCGCGAACTCGCGCCGCACCTGGTCGAACAGCTCCAGCACCTGCGCCTGCACCGACACGTCCAGCGCGGACACCGGCTCGTCGGCCACCAGCAGCCGGGGTCGCATCGCCAGCGCGCGCGCGATGGCCACGCGCTGCCGCTGGCCACCGGAGAACTCGTGCGGGTAGCGGTCCGCCGCGTCCGCCTTCAGGCCGACCTTCCGGAGCAGGTCGAGGACGAGGGCGCGCACCGCGTCGCGGTCCATGCGCTGCTCGAGCGGGCCGGCGCCGATCGCCGTGCCGACCGTCTGCCGCGGATTGAGCGACGCGTAGGGGTCCTGGAAGACCATCTGGACCTGGCCGCGTTGCGCTGCCGGCCGGTCGCGCAGGTCGAGTGCGAACTCCTGTCCGGCGAAGCGGATGAGGCCGCCGTCCGCAGGCACGAGGCCCGTCAGGCAACGCCCAACGGTCGACTTGCCGGACCCGGACTCGCCGACGATGCCGAGCGTTTCGCCGCGCCGCAGCGTGAAGCCGACGTCGCGCGCGGCGGGCACGACACGGCCCTTCTTCCAGAAGAGCCCGCCGCCCGTGCGGTACGTCTTGTTCAGGTTCGAGACCTGCAGCAGCGGCTCGGCGAGGGCGGCGTCGGTTTGCGCGCGCGTGCGGCCATGCGGAATGGCGGCGATGAGCCGCCGCGTGTAGTCATGCTGCGGGTCGCGCAGCACCGCGCCGGCGGTGCCGCGTTCGACCACGTGGCCGAGCTGGACGACCGCGACCTCGTCGGCGATGTCCGCGACGACGCCGAAGTCGTGCGTGATGAAGAGCATCGCCATGCCCTTGCGCTGCTGCAGCTCGCGCATCAGCTTCAGGATCTGCGCCTGCGTGGTGACGTCGAGCGCCGTGGTCGGCTCGTCGGCGATGAGCAGGGTCGGCTCCAGGATCATCGCGGCGGCGATCATCACGCGCTGGCGCTGGCCGCCCGACAGGCGAAACGGAAAGCTGTCCGCGATGACTTCCGGCTCCGGCAGCCCGACGTCGCGCAGCGCGCCGATGATGCGGGCCCGGCGCTCGGCGGGCGACAGCGACAGGTGGGCGTCGAGCACCTCGCCGATCTGCTCGCCGATCCGCATCACGGGATTGAGCGAGGTCATCGGCTCCTGGAAGATCATGCCGATGCGCCGTCCCCGCAGCGCCCGCATCTGCGCGTCGTCGAGCGTCAGCAGGTCCCGGCCCTCGAACAGGATGCGTCCGGCCACCGGGGCCACGCGGGGCCGGGGCAGCAGCCCCATGACGGCGCCGGCGATCAGCGACTTGCCGGAGCCGCTTTCGCCAACGACGCACAGCGTCTGACCGGCGCGAAGCGCCAGGTCGACGTTCTCGACGGCCAGCGCGCGGTCGGCCCCCCGGGGCAGCCGGATCGACAGCCCCTCGATCTTCAGGACAGGCGCGCCGGCAGCGCT
>JAQGLP010000307.1 GCA_028292835.1 Variovorax sp. | reverse complement strand
TTGCCCGAATCGATCAGCGTGGGGAAGTGGCGAAAGAACAGCGTCGGCAGCAGCACCTGGATGTGCGAACCGTCGACGTCGGCGTCCGAGAGGATGCAGACCTTGCCGTAGCGCAGGCCGGACAGGTCCGGCGTGTCGTTCGGGCCATGCGGATCGACGCCGATGGCGACCGCGATGTCGTGGATCTCGTTGTTGGCGAAGAGGCGGTCGCGCTCCACCTCCCAGGTGTTGAGCACCTTGCCGCGCAGGGGCAGGATCGCCTGGCATTCCTTGTCGCGGCCCATCTTGGCGCTGCCGCCGGCCGAGTCGCCTTCCACCAGGAACACCTCGTTGTGCGACAGGTCCTTGCTCTCGCAATCGGTGAGCTTGCCCGGCAGCACGGCGACGCCGGAGCCTTTGCGCTTTTCGACCTTCTGCCCGGCGCGCTGGCGCGTCTGCGCCGCCTTGATGGCCAGCTCGGCGAGCCGCTTGCCGTAGTCGACGTGCTGGTGCAACCACAGCTCCAGCGCGGGCCGCACGAAGCTCGACACCAGCCGCACCGCGTCGCGCGAATTGAGCCGCTCCTTGATCTGGCCCTGGAACTGCGGGTCGAGCACCTTGGCGGAGAGCACGTACGAGGCGCGCGCGAACACGTCCTCCGGCAGCAGCTTGACCCCCTTGGGCAGGAGTGAATGCAGCTCGATGAAGCTCTTGACCGCGTTGAAGAGGCCATCGCGCAGGCCGCTCTCGTGCGTGCCGCCGGCGCTGGTCGGGATCAGGTTGACATAGCTCTCGCGCACCGGCGCGCCGTCTTCCGTGAAGGCCACGCACCAGTCGGCGCCCTCGCCCTCGGCGAAGTTGTCGGCGTTCCTGTCGGCGTGGCCCGCGCCCTCGAACAGCGGGATCACCGGCTCGCCGTTGAGCGTCTGCATCAGGTAGTCGCGCAGGCCGCCCTTGTAGAGCCAGGTTTGCGTCTCCTTCGTCTTCTCGATCACCAGCGTGACCGTGACGCCCGGCATCAGCACGGCCTTGCTGCGCAGCAGATGGACGAGCTCGTTCACCGGCAGCGCCGCCGTCTCGAAGTACTTCGCGTCCGGCCAGGCGCGCACGGTCGTGCCCTGGCGGCGGTCGCGCGCGCCGTCGCCCTGGACGCCGCTTTCCTGCGGACGCAGCCGCAGCGGCTCGACCACGTCGCCGCCTGAGAAAGCGAGTTGCGCCACCTTGCCCTCGCGGTACGAGGTGACTTCCAGCCGCGTCGAGAGCGCATTGGTCACCGACACGCCCACGCCGTGCAGTCCGCCCGAGAAGCTGTAGGCGCCGCCCGAGCCCTTGTCGAACTTGCCGCCGGCGTGCAGCCGGGTGAACACCAGCTCGACCACCGGTGCCTTTTCCTCCGGGTGCAGGCCGAACGGGATGCCGCGGCCGTCGTCCTCCACGCCGACCGAGCCGTCGGCGTGCAGCGTGACCTTGATCTTCTTGCCGTGGCCCGCCAGCGCCTCGTCGGCGGCGTTGTCGATCACTTCCTGGACGATGTGCAGCGGGTTGTCGGTGCGGGTGTACATGCCCGGGCGCTGCTTGACGGGCTCCAGGCCCTTGAGCACGCGGATCGAGCCTTCGGAATAGGCGGGGGGAGTCTTGCTGAGAGTGGCCATGGGCGCGGATTGTATGCGTCACGCACCGAAAGGCTGTATGGGCATACAGATATCGCCTTTCGTCCGCAAGGCGCAATGCCCATCGATCCTGCTCGCCCTGGCCGCTTCGGCATCCGGTCGACAACGGTCCGCAGCCGGCAGCAGCGCGCCAGCAAGCCGCCGCGCTTGCGGCTACATTGCCCGGATGACCGCGCCGCCCCGCCCCGTTTCCACCGTTCAGGTGCTGCTGTGCGGCGCCCTGATCGTCACGCTCTCGATGGGCATCCGGCACGGCTTCGGGCTCTGGCTGCAGCCCGTCACGCAGACGCAGGGCTGGACGCGGCAGACCTTCTCGTTGGCCCTCGCCCTCCAGAACCTGTCCTGGGGCGTGATCGGCGTCTTCGCCGGCATGCTGGCCGACAAGCTCGGGGCCTTTCGCGTGCTGCTGGCCGGTGCCGTGCTCTACGCGCTCGGGCTGGCCGGCATGGGGCTCGCGCCGACGCCGATGCTGTTCGCCCTGACCACCGGCGTGCTGATCGGCGCCGCGCAGGCCGGCACCACCTATGCCGTGATCTACGGCGTGATCGGACGCCAGATCGCGCCCGAGCGGCGCTCCTGGGCCATGGGCGTGGCGGCCGCGGCCGGCTCCTTCGGGCAGTTCCTGATGGTGCCGGTGGAAGGGCAGCTGATCGCCCGCCTGGGCTGGCAGGCCGCGCTGCTGGTGCTGGCCACGCTGGTGCTGGTGGTGGTGCCGCTGGCCTTCGGGCTGCGCGAGCCGCGACGCGCCGCCGCCGCGTCACACCGCGAGCAGACCATCCCGCAGGCCGTGGCCGAGGCCTTCAGGTACCCGAGCTTCATGCTGCTGATGGCGGGCTATTTCGTCTGCGGCTTCCAGGTCGTCTTCATCGGCGTCCACATGCCGAGCTACCTGCGCGACAAGGGTCTGTCGCCCGAAGTGGCGAGCTACGCGCTGGCGCTGATCGGCCTGTTCAACGTGTTCGGCACCTACCTCGCAGGCGCGCTGGGCGCGCGGCTCGCCAAGCGCAAGCTGCTGGCCGCGATCTACCTGAGCCGCGCGGCAGCCATCGCGCTCTTTCTGGTGATGCCGATCTCGCCGCTCACGGTGTATGTGTTCGCCAGCGTGATGGGCTTCCTGTGGCTGTCGACCGTGCCGCTCACCAGCGGCATCGTGGCGCAGATCTTCGGCGTGGCGCACTTCTCGATGCTCGGCGGCTTCGTGTTCCTGAGCCACCAGGTGGGCTCGTTCCTGGGCGTCTGGCTGGGCGGCTACCTGTACGACCGCACGGGCAGCTACGACCTGGTCTGGTACATCGC
>JAQGLP010000297.1 GCA_028292835.1 Variovorax sp. | reverse complement strand
CGCGCTGCGCCGGATCGAGCGGCGCAGCGCGCACGTCGTCGCTGCCCGCATCGCGCCGGGCCGATTTCGCCGCGCGCGGACGCCTGGCCGGCGCGGACGGCGGGTTCGGATCGTCGAAAAGGGACTCCTGCATCGGGCGTGCGGACATGAATGTGAGAGGTTCCATTCTGGATCAGGATCAAATCGGCCGCCACCGCCCGTGGCATCGACATTGTCAGCTATTGTTTTCATAGCAATCCGCTGGAGGTCGGGGCGGCGGGCACAATCCGCGGCATGAAGCAGGTATTGCGGAAGTTGGGCGGCTGGTGGCTCGCCGCGTGGCTGGTCGTCGGCACGGCCGGCGCGGTGTGGCTCGCCCGCGCCGAGCTGGCGCAGCTGAAGGATGCCTTCGACACCGACGCCCGCATCGCGCACCGCCTGCTGAGCCAGCAGGTGGTGCAGTACGACGCGGTGCTCGCCACGCTGGCGCTGCTCGAATCCACGCCCGATGCGGGCCGTCCCGAGCAGCGCCTGCCGTCGGTGTACCCGTCGATTCTGCAGGTGCAGCGGCGCGATCCGGATGACGTGTGGACGGAGCTGCTGCTGGCGCGGGCCGAGGCGGCATCGCGCCGGTTGCGCCGCCCCGAGCTGGCGACCGAGGATTTCTCGAGCGGCCGCTACCGGCTGGTGATGGGCGCGGCACGCGGCGGCTATGCGCTCGACATCGACCTCGCCGGCACGGTGCCGTGGCGCGACTGGCCGATCGACCCGAAGGCCAGTCCGGTGCGCGTGGCGCTGGAGCGCGGCGGCCAGCGCTTCGTGGTGCAGCCGGGCTGGCCGGATGCGCCCGGCGGCTGGCATTTCAGCTTTCACAAGGTCCTTGCGTCGGAGAGCCAGGCCTTCGAGCTGGTCGTCGAACGCCGGGTGGCGTGGCGCGAACTGCCCTGGCTGGGCATGGCGGCGTGGACCCTGGCGATGGGGTTGGCGCTGGCCGGCGCCCGCGCGCTGCGGCGCCAACGCATCGCCCGCCGGCGCGCCGAGGAGCTGTTGCGGCTGGGGCAGGTCACGCGGCTCAACGCGATGGGCGAACTGGCGGCGGGCATGGCCCATGAACTCAACCAGCCCTTGACGGCGGTGCTGGCCAGCACGCAGGCCGCGCGCCGCCTGCTCGACGACAATCCGCCCGAGATCGCCACCGCGCGCATCGCGATGAAGCAGGCCGCCGAACAGGCCAGGCGCGCCGCCGACGTGGTGGCGCGCCTGCGCCGCGTGATCGAGCGGCCCGGCCACGCCGTCGAGCTGCGCACAGTGACGCTGCAGGAGGCGCTGCGCAGCGCGCTGCACCTGCTCGCGCCCGAGCTCGACCGGCGCGCCATCGACGCGTCGTTCGACCGCGCCGCCGACCCGCCCGTCAGCGTGCGGGCCGAGCCGATCGCGCTGGAGCAGATCGTCCACAACCTGCTCATGAACGCCCTGCAGGCGCTTGAAGAGGTGCCGGCTGGGCAGCGGACGCTGCGGCTCGCGGTCGACAGCGACCCGGGCAGGGGCGAGGGCATCCTGACCGTCACCGACAACGGGCGCGGCATTGCACCCGAGGCCCTGCCGCGCGTCTTCGAGCCGTTTTTCAGCACCCGCGAAGGCGGCTTGGGGCTCGGCCTGAGCCTGTGCGAAACCTTGGCCGGCGGCATGGGCGGCTCGCTCGCGGCCGAGGCCGCGGCGCCCCGCGGTGCCCGCTTCACGCTGCGCCTGCCGCTGGCCGCCCCTGCCGTTTGAAGGACGCTCCCGAGTGAACCCGCCCCTGTCGCCACTGTCCCCCCTGATTCACCTGATCGACGACGACCACGGGGTGCGCGACGCCCTGACCCTGCTGATCGGCACGGTCGGCCTGCGCGCGCAGGGCTGGCCGGAGCCGCAGGCCTTTCTCGACGGCTTCGACCGCAACGGTATCGGCGCCATCGTGCTGGACGTGCGCATGCCCGGCCTCGGCGGGCTCGCGGTGCTCGACACGCTGACGGCGCAGGGCGTCGACCAGCCGGTCATCATGCTGACCGGCCACGGCACCGTCGAGATGTGCCGCCGCGCCTTCAAGGCCGGCGCGGCGGAGTTTCTGGAGAAGCCCGTCGATGACGAGCAGTTGCTCGAAGCCCTGCAGCACGCGGTGCGCCAGCACGTGCGCTCGCGCGAGCGCGCGCAGGCCGACCAGGCCGCGCGCGAGCGTCACGCGCAGCTCTCCGAACGCGAGCGCGAGGTGCTGGGCTTCATCGTCGCCGGCCTGACCAACAAGGAGATCGCCCGCGCGCTGGCGCTGTCGCCACGCACGGTCGAGACACACCGCGCCAACCTGTTCGCCAAGCTCGCCTGCGACTCGCTGGCCCAGCTGATCCGGCGCTATGGCGCTCTGGTCGGCGCCGATGTCTGAAACGGACTCTCCGTAGTTCTACGGAAGGGCGCGCGTAGCGGTACGAATGGCGTTCGGCCGGGAGGTTTTCTACAGTGGCAACGCCGTCGGCACACCGTCGGCGCAACGTCCAAGTCCACTCCGGAGAACTCCATGCAATCCACCCTTCGTCTCGGCGCCGTCGCCCTCCTGATCGCCGCCTCGGCCCTGAGCGCCCAGGCGCAAACCCAGGCCGCCAGCCCGGCCGTGCGCACCGAGAAGAGCATGTCGCTCGATCTCGCCAACCAGATCGCCGCCGGTGCGGTGGCCGCCTGCGCTACCAATGGCTATTCGGTCACGGCGACCGTGGTGGACCGCGCCGGCGCCGTGCGCGCCGTGCAGCGCGCCGACAATGCCGGCCCGCACACACTGACGGCAAGCGAGCGCAAGGCCTGGACCTCGGCCTCGGCCAAGGCGCCAACGCTCGCCATGATGGAAGGCGCGCAAAAGAACGCCGGCGCCGCCAACCTGGTCTACCTGCCGGGCTTCCTGCTGCTGGGCGGCGGCGTGCCGGTCAAGTCGGGCAACGAAGTGATCGGCGCTGTCGGCGTCGGCGGTGCGCCGGGCGGCCACCTCGACGAGCAGTGCGCCAACACCGCGCTCGAAAAGGTCAAGGGCCTGCTGGGCTGAAGACCATGCGCCGCGCCGCTCGACAACCGCGCATTCCCATGGCCCGCCGGGGCGGCGCCATCGCCGCGCTGCTGATGGGCGTCGCCGGCCTGTGCGCGCCGGCGGCCGCGCAGGTGCCGCCGTCGTCGACCGAAGCGCAGGCCTACCAGGGCCTGCACCAGGCCGTGTGGCGCGGCGACCTGCCGCGGCTGAAGGCGCTGGTCGCGGCCGGCGCGGATCTCGACAGCCGCGACAGCCGGGGCCGAACCCCGCTGCACGTGGCGGCGCACGGCCGCCAGCACGAGATGATCCAGCTGCTGGCCCAGGCCGGCGCGAAGCTGGACCTGCTCGACGGCGACCGCTATGACGCCATCACCATCGCCGCGGTCGCCGACGATGTGCCCACGCTCGCGCTGTTGCTCTCGCTCGGCGCCAGCGCGCGGCAGATCACCAGCCGCTACGACGGCACGGCACTCATCGCGGCGGCCCACCTGGGACACGACGAGGTGGTGCGCCGGCTGATCGCCGCCGGCGCGCCGCTCGACCACATCAACAACCTGCACTGGACGGCGGTGATCGAAGCCATCGTGCTCGGCGACGGCGGCGTGCGCCACCAGCGCAGCCTGGGCGCGCTGATCGACGCCCGCGCCGACCTGCGGCTGGCCGACCGGCAGGGCAACACGCCCCTGCAACTGGCCAGGGCGCGCGGCTACACGGCCATGGTGGAGCAGCTCCAGGCGGCCGGCGCTAGGTAAGTCCGCAGCCGGCCGGGCGCAAGGACAGGGGAGACAATGGGTCTGCTGCTTCCAGAGCCCATCCCCCATGTACCTGCCACCGCAATTCAACGCCAAGGACCGTGCCATCGCCATCGACCTGATGCGCGCGCATCCGTTCGCCAGCCTGGTCTCCAACGACGAGGAGGGGCTGCCGTACATCACGCACCTGCCGCTGGTGCTCGACGACCCGGGCCGGGGCGCGCTGGCGCTGCTCGGCCACTGCGCCCGGCCCAATCCGCAGTGGCGCCATCTGGCGGCACGGCCACGGGCGGTCGTGAGTTTCCTGGGACCGCACGCGTACCTGTCGCCCGCGGTGTACCCCGATCTGGCGCGGGTCCCGACATGGAACTACTTGGCCGTGCATTGCACCGTCGAGGCCCGACTGATCGACACGCCAGCCGAAAAGGATGCCCTGCTCAAGCGCCTGATCGCGCAGCACGAACCCGGGTACGCCCGGCAGTGGCGCGAACTGGGCGAGGAGTTCCAGCACAGGATGCTGGCCGGCATCGTCGGCTTCGAGCTGCGCGTGACGGCGCTGCAATGCAAGCTCAAGCTCAACCAGCACCGGCCCGAGTCGCATGCGGCCATGCGTGCCCTGTACGAGGCCGGCTCGCCCGACGAACAGGCCCTGGCCGGTTGGATGACACGGCTGGGAATGGCGACCGGTGCGCCGTCGGCCGAGAGGCATTGAGATGCGAATGTTCGGATTGCTCGGCCTGGTGCTCGCGCTCGCGATCGTCGGGCTGCTCGCGAAAAGGCAGTTGAATCCTGCCGTGGCGCCGGCCTTGCCGGACCTGGGCGCACCGCCGGCCAGCGCGACGGCATCGCCCGCCACGGTGCAGGCGCAGGGCCGGCAGTTGCAGGAACAGGTCCGCCAGTCGCTCGACGCGGCCATGCGGGCACGTCCCGCACTGGATGAGAATTGAGCGCAGAAATGGCCGCTACCCCGCAGCCACCTTCCGTTCATGGCTATCAA
>JAQGLP010000281.1 GCA_028292835.1 Variovorax sp. | reverse complement strand
GTGCGGCCCGTGCTCCGAGATCTTCTACGACCACGGCCCGGAGATCGCCGGCGGCCCGCCCGGCAGCCCGGACGAGGACGGTGACCGCTACATCGAGATCTGGAACAACGTGTTCATGCAGTTCGACATGCAGCCCGACGGCAGCGTGAAGAAACTGCCCGCGCCCTGCGTCGACACCGGCATGGGCCTGGAGCGCCTGGCGGCCATCCTGCAGCATGTGCACAGCAACTACGAGATCGACCTGTTCGACAAGCTCGTCAGGGCGGCCTCGCGCGAGACCGGCGAGAGGGATCTGGGCAACAAGAGCCTGCGCGTCATCGCCGACCATATCCGCGCCACCGCCTTTCTGGTGGCCGACGGCGTGATCCCGAGCAACGAGGGACGCGGCTACGTGCAGCGCCGCATCGTGCGCCGCGCCATCCGCCACGGCTACAAGCTGGGGCAGAAGAAACCCTTCTTCCACAAGCTGGTGCCGGACCTGGTGGCGCTGATGGGCGAGGCGTATCCCAAGCTCGTCGCCGACGAACAGCGCATCATGGAGACGCTGAAGACGGAGGAGGAGCGCTTCTTCGAGACGCTGGCCAACGGCATGGACATCCTCGACACGGCGCTGGCCGGCGATGCGAAGCTGTTGCCGGGCGACGTGGCGTTCAAGCTGCACGACACCTTCGGCTTCCCGCTCGACCTGACGCAGGACGTCTGCCGCGAGCGCGGCGTCGAGGTCGATGCCGCCGGCTTTGCCGCCGCTATGGAGCGCCAGAAGGCGGCCGGCCGCGCCGCCGGCAAGTTCCGCATGGACCGCGCGCTGGACTACGAGGGCGCCGCCAACGCGTTCACGGGCTACGAATTGCTCGAAGAGACAGCGCAGGTCACGGCGCTCTACTTCGAGGGCGCGCCGGTCGCGCAGCTTGACGAGGGCCAGTCCGGCATCGTCGTGCTCGGCAGCACGCCGTTCTATGCCGAGAGCGGCGGGCAGGTCGGCGACCAGGGCGCGCTGGCGGGCGAGGGCGTGCTGTTCGGCGTCGAGGACACGCAGAAGATCAAGGCCGGTGTGTTCGGACACCACGGCACGCTGACCCAGGGCGCGTTGAAGGTGGGCGACACGGTGGTGGCGCGCGTCGACACCGCGCGCCGCGCCGCCACCGTGCGCAACCACAGCGCCACGCACCTGCTGCACAAGGCGCTGCGCGAGGTGCTGGGCGGCCATGTGCAGCAAAAGGGCTCGCTGGTCGATGCCGACAAGACGCGCTTCGACTTCGCGCACAACGCGGCCGTGACGCCCGCGCAGATCCGCGAGATCGAGTCGCGCGTCAACGCCGAGATCCTCGAGAACCACGCCACGCAGGCCCGCGTCATGGACATCGAGTCGGCGCAGCAGACCGGCGCGATGATGCTGTTCGGCGAGAAATACGGCGAGACGGTGCGCGTGCTCGACATCGGATCGAGCCGCGAGCTGTGCGGCGGCACCCACGTCGCGCGCACCGGCGACATCGGCCTGTTCAAGATCACGAGCGAAGGCGGCGTGGCCGCGGGCGTGCGGCGCATCGAGGCGGTGACCGGCGCCAACGCGCTGGCCTACCTGCAGGAGCTCGAATCGACCGTGCAGAGCGTCGCGCAAACCCTGCGCACGCCGGCGGCGGAATTGCAGGGGCGCTTGGCGCAGGTGCTGGAGCAGGTGAAGACGCTGGAGCGCGAGGTTGGCGCGCTCAAGGGCAAGCTGGCCTCGTCCAAGGGCGACGAACTGCTGGCGCAGGCGGTGGACATCCACGGCGTCAAGGTGCTGGCCGCCAAGCTCGACGGCGCCGACGCCAAGACCCTGCGCGACACCATGGACAAGCTGAAGGACAAGCTCAAGACCGCCGCCATCGTGCTGGCCGCCGTCGATGGCGCCGGCAAGGTGCAGCTCGCGGCCGGCGTCACGAGCGATTCGGTGGGCCGGTTCAAGGCCGGCGAGCTGGTCAACTTCGTCGCGCAACAGGTAGGGGGTAAGGGCGGCGGCAAGGCCGACATGGCGATGGCCGGCGGCACCGACGCGAGCGGCTTGGCGGCGGCGCTGCAGTCGGTGCCGGGCTGGGTGGCCGAGCGGGCGTGATGCCCGATCCGTCTTCTCGCAGCGCGCCTGCGGGCGGTCGCGACGCGGCCGGCATGTGCTATTTTTTTGATAGCGTGGTGCGAAGGCGGACGTGCGCCACGCCAGTTCTCGACGCATGAACTCAAGGATGCGATCCATGATCGACGAATCGCCGGGCGAGGTGCTGGTCATGGGCGCCGGCGCGGTCGGCTGCTATCTCGGCGGCTGCTTGGCGGCTGCCAGCGTGAAGGTGACTTTCGTCGGCCGCGCACGCACGCTCGACGGGCTCGCGCGGCACGGCCTGATGACGACCGACCTCGACGGCGGCCGCCGCTGGGTGCCGGCCGGGATGATGGGCCTGTTGCAGGCGGTGCCCGCGGGCGCCCGGCCCGCGCTGGTGCTGCTGACAGTCAAGAGCGGCGCGACGGCCGACGCGGCGGCGCAACTCGCGGCCGCGCTGCCGGCCGGCACACCGGTGGTCTCGATGCAAAACGGCATCTCGAACGCGGCCATCGCCGCGCAGGCCGCGCCCGCCCTGCACGTGCTGCCGGGCGTGGTGCCGTTCAACGTGGCCGAGCTGCGGCCCGGCGCATTCCACCGCGGCACCGAGGGGCGCCTGGCCGCCGGCGACGATCCCGCGCTGCGCCCCTGGCAGGCCGTATTCGAGCGCGCCGGCATCCCGCTCGACCTGCACGCCGACCTGCGCCCCGTGCAGTGGGCCAAGCTGCTGCTGAACCTGAACAACCCGGTCAATGCGCTGTCGGGCCTGCCACTGCGCAAGGAGCTGCGTTTGCGCGGCTGGCGGCGCGCCCTGGCCGCGCTGATCGACGAGGCCCTGGGGGTACTGAAGGCGGCCGGCATCGCTCCGGCGCAGCTGGGCGCGGTATCGGCGCGAAGCCTGCCCACGGTGTTGCGCCTGCCCGACTGGTTGTTTCGCATCCTTGCCGCGCGCATGCTGCGTGTGGACGCGCGGGCGCGCTCCAGCATGGCCGACGACCTGGCGCTCGGGCGGCGCACCGAAGTCGACGCGATCTGCGGCGAGGTGGTGCGCCTGGCGCAGCGGCACGGGCTGGCGGCGCCGCGCAACGCGAAGATGGTCGAGCTGCTCGACGGCGCATGGCCGCAGCCGCCTGAAAAGCTGTCGCCCGAGGCGCTGTGCCGGGCGCTTGGCCTGTAATTCAAGCCGCCGGTGGCGCCACCGTGGCGCCGTCCACGCCGTGGCGCGCCAGCGCATCCGCCACGAAACCGCTCGCTTTCATGTCCTCGACGAAGGTCGCGAGCG
>JAQGLP010000277.1 GCA_028292835.1 Variovorax sp. | reverse complement strand
CAGAGGATCCTCGCGACGCTGTTCCGCACGTCACTGTTTCAGCGCATTCAGGCGCGCTTCGCCGAGATGGAACGCACCGCCAAAGCCAGTGCGATCGACGCCGGCACCCAGCGCGCCACCCTGCTAGGCGAGGCTGGGGCCGCGACGCCGGAGGCTGCCGCCGAACGTGCCGCCCAGCATGGCGTCGCGCAGGATGAGGCGTCCCGCGCGGCGGTCCTAGCCACGGAAGGTGCGCATACTGCCAGCGCCGAGCTCGCCGGTGGGCGGCGGAACGGCGAGCGTCTGAAGGCCGCTGCCGAAGCCGAAACCGAGCTTGCCGCACGCGAGGAGGAACGCCCGGCGATGGAAGTAGAGCGGCAGCGCCTCGATGCCGCCCGTCGAGCCCAGGCCTTGGCCGGCGAGGAGGCTACGCTGCGTGCCGCGCAGCTCGCCGCCGCAATGGCCGAGGTGCGTGCGACCAAGGCGAAATCGGCGGCCGAAAATGCTGAAGCACGGCTTGCCACTGCCTGCCAAATCCTGGGCGATGAGGCTGTCCGCGCGGCGGCGCTGGAGGAAGCCACGCGCCAGCGCCATGACTTCGAACAACTCCTGCTGCGAGCCGCAACGCTGGGCGAGAGCGCCCATACGCTGCGGGAGGCAGAGGGCGCGCTGTTTCGTGCCAGAACCCTGCGAGAGCAATCCCGCGCCGCACATGAAGGCACGCGCGAGAAGGCGCGGCACGCCGCTGCCGCGCGGCAGGAAGCGGCGATCTTGGCCGATCAGCTGGAGCCCCTGCGTGCGGCCATGGTCCAGGCTGCCCTGCAAGCGCGCGATGCGTTGGCACTTCGAAACGCCGATCAGACAGTGCGCGCCACCGAGCAGGCGCTAACCAAGGCGCAAGGTGCGGCCTCCACTGCTGAGGAGGAGCTGCGGCGTGCCACCGTTGCCCGCGCCGCTGCCGATACCGAAGCCTGGGCCGCTGCGGCCAGCGAATTGGCCGAGCACCTGCACGAAGGCGAGCCCTGCGCCGTCTGCGGCAGCCCGCACCACCCAAGCCCCGCCGTGCCCGCTGCTCAATCCGGCGAGGATCGGGCAGCGGCGGCAGTTCTGGAAGAGTCCAGCCGCGCGGCGCATCTCGACACCCACGGCAAGCTGATCCACGCGCAGGCTGCAGTGCAAAGCGCCCAGGAGCAGCTCGCCGATCTGGCGAGTCGCGTGGCCCAGGCGGGTCCCGTGGCGAAGGATGCGGTAGCGACGACTGAGGCGGCGTTCCGGGCCGCCGAAGCCGCCAAATCGCGCCTGCCGACGCTAAACGCCGCGCTGACCGGGGCGGACGCAGCGTGCCTCGCGGCTGAATCCGCCCTCACCGAACAGGAGGTGGCGCACCAGCAGGCGCAGGCAAAGGCTACGAGCGCCGACGCCGCCCATGCCACGCGGCTGGAAGGCGTCCCGCCCGAGGCGCGCGATCAGGAAGCGCTCGATCGATCGGTCGCAGCGGCACGATCCGAGCTCACCGCGCTTACGACCGCCTTGACGCGTGACCGCGAGGAGGCCACCGCCGCCAGCGCTGCCCTTCTGGGCGCGCGAAGCGCCGCCGAGACGGCTACTGGCGAAGCGGCCGAGGCGCAGAGAGCCCGCACCGATGCCGAGGCCTGGCTGCTCGCCGCCTGCCAGGCCGCGGACTTCGCCGACCTTGCCGCACACGCCGCCGCACGCATGGCGCCGCCCGCGATGAAGGCGCTCGCCACCAAGTGGGAGACCTTCGGCCAAAAGCTCGAAGTGGCGCGCGCGGCCCGGCACAGCACCGCCCTGGATATCGCAGGGCTCTCGACGCCCGAACTTCCGGCGCTGGAGGCGGCAGCAGCGGTGGCGCAGGAAGTGGCTCGCACAGCGACTGAATTGGAGGGCGCGGCGCGGGAGCGCGCCACGCAATCCGCTGGCCTGTTGCAACGCATCCAGGCCGCCGACCAAGCCTATGCCGAGGCGCGTGAACGGCACGCACTGCTCGACAACCTGGCGCGGCAGACCTCCGGCAAGAATGCTCGCCGAATGGACTTTGAGGGCTTTGTCCTGGCCAGCCTGCTGGACGAGGCTCTGGCGGCGGCCAATGCCCACCTTTACCGCATGATGGCGGGGCGCTACCGCCTTGCACGGCGCGATGATCCGAGCCGCGGCAATGTGGCGGTCGGTCTCGACATCGAGGTCTTCGACGAACACACAGGCCAGCCCCGTCCCGCCGGCACCCTCTCCGGCGGGGAGGGCTTCTGTGCCGCCCTGGCACTCGCGCTGGGGTTGGCCGAGACGGTCCAGGCCCATGCCGGCGCGCGGCCGGTGGACACCCTCCTGATCGATGAAGGCTTCGGCAGCCTTGATGAGGAAGCGCTGGATAAAGCGATGGAGGTGCTGTCCGGGCTGCATGGCGGCTCCCGCCTCGTGGGCATCATCAGCCATGTGCCGGAGCTCAAGACGCGCATTCCTGCGCGACTGGAGGTCACGCCCGGGCTACGCGGCAGCACGGCCCGCTTCGTCGTGGGGTAAACACGCGGCCCGGCCGAGCCCGCTAGCCAAGCGGCCTTAATCCCATCAACGTGAACTGGTCGCCAGAATCGGCCAGTCCAGAGCCCTACCCAGGAACCACATGCTCACCGGCGAACTCCGCAACCAGATCGACAGCATCTGGAACAGCTTCTGGACGGGCGGCATTTCCAACCCGCTCGAGGTCATCGAGCAGATCACCTACCTTCTCTTCATCCGCCGCCTCGATGAGCAGGAGGAGCTGGAGGAGCGCAAATCCGCGCGCACCGGCCGGCCCATGGCCCGCCGTATCTTCCCCGATGGCACCGACCCGCGTGGCCGCCCCTATGCCGATCTCCGCTGGTCGCGCTTCCGCAACGTCGCGCCGGCCGAGATGTTCACGGTGGTGGGCGAGCATGTCTTCCCCTTCTTGCGTACCCTGGGCGGCGATGGCTCCACCTATTCGCACCACATGAAGGATGCGCGCTTCACTATTCCGACGCCGGCCCTGCTCTCCCGCGTGGTGGACATGCTGGCCGAGCTGCAGATGGACGATGCCGACACCAAGGGCGACATTTACGAATACATGCTCGGTAAGATCGCCTCGGCCGGGCAGAACGGGCAATTCCGCACGCCGCGCCACCTCATCCGCCTCATGGTGGAAATGACGGCGCCGACGCCGCGCGATGTGATCGTGGACCCGGCCAGCGGCACCTGCGGCTTCCTCGTTGCCGCTGCCGAGTATGTGCAAGGCCATCACGCTGATGCGCTGTTCGACACTACGGCCCGTGCGCACTTCGATCAGCACATGTTCCATGGCTTTGATTTCGATGCGACCATGTTGCGCATCGGCTCCATGAACATGCTGCTGCACGGCGTCGAAAGCCCCGACATCCGCTACCGCGACAGCCTGGCGCAGGACCATTCGGAGGATGCCGAGCGCTACACGCTGGTGCTTGCAAACCCGCCCTTTGCCGGGTCGCTGGATGCCGAGACGGTGGCGAAGGACCTGACCGCGATCGTCAAGACCAAGAAAACGGAGCTGCTGTTCCTCGCGCTGTTCCTGCGCCTGCTGAAGCCCGGCGGCCGAGCCGCCGTGATCGTGCCCGACGGCGTGCTTTTCGGCAGCAGCAAGGCGCATAAGGAGCTGCGTCGCATGCTGGTGGAGGACCACAAGCTGGAAGGCGAGCTGAGCCTGCCCTCGGGCGTGTTCCGCCCCTATGCCGGTGTCTCCACCGCCATCCTCATTTTCACCCGCACCGACAGCGGCGGGACGGAGGGGGTTTGGTTCTACGACATGCAGG
>JAQGLP010000271.1 GCA_028292835.1 Variovorax sp. | reverse complement strand
CGCCCCTTCATGCGCCTCCCTCGCGTTCCAGCAGCGCGCGCTTGCGCTCGACGCCCCAGCGGTAGCCCGAGAGCCCGCCATCGTTGCGCACCACGCGATGGCAGGGGATCGCGACCGCGAGCGTGTTGGCGCCGCAGGCCTGCGCTACCGCCCGCACCGAGCGCGGCGCGCCGATGCGCCGCGCGATGTCGGTGTAGCTCGCGGTCCGTCCGGCCGGCACCTCCCTGAGCGCCTGCCACACGCGCTGCTGGAAGGTAGTGCCGCGCACGTCGAGCGGCAGGTCGAGCCCGACGCCGGGCGCCTCGACGAGGCCGACCACCTTGGCGACCCACTGCTCGAATTCAGCATCGCCACCGACCAGGCGGGCCTGCGCGAAGCGGTCCTGCAGCTCGCGCGCCAGCGCGTCGGGATCGTCGCCGAGCGCGATCGCGCAGACGCCCCGCTCGCTGCGCGCCACCAGGATCGCGCCGAGCGTGCATTGACCGATGGCGAAGCGGATGTCGGTGTCGGCGCCGCCCGCGCGGTACGCGGTCGGCGTCATGCCGAGCACGCGATTCGATTCTTCGTAGAAGCGGCCGCTGGAGTTGTAGCCGGCGTCGTAGATCGCCCCGGTCACCGTGGTGTCGGCGCGGCCCAGCTGTTCCCGCACGCGCCGAGCGCGGTGCGCGGCGGCATAGGCCTTGGGTGTGAGGCCGGTGGCCTCCTTGAACACGCGGTGCAGGTGGTAGCGGCTCATGCCGCTGCGCTGCGCCAGCGTGTCGAGCGTGGGCTCCTGTTGGGCGGCTTCGATGAAGCGGCAGAGCTCAGCCACGGTGGCAGCGTGCTGCTCGGCGCGCGGTGGCCGGTCGGGCCGGCAGCGCCTGCAGGGCCGGAAACCCGCGCGCTCGGCATCGGCCGCGCTCGCGTGGAAGACCACGTTCTCGGGCCGCGCCGGACGGGCCCCGCAGGACGGCCGACAGTACACGCCGGTGGTTTCCACGGCGTAGAAGAATTGGCCGTCGGCGACAGCGTCACGCGCCAGCACGGCGGCCCAGCGCGGGTCGCCGACGGTGGCCGCCGCGCGCATTTCAGTCGTTGTCATCGTGTTCACTGGGCATCCTTTCGACGCTGGGTTGATGGATGAATCGACTTTAGGCATCGACGGCCGCCCGCGCACTCCGGCGCTTGCTTTTGAATTCGCTGGTGACGCCGTGGACGCGCTCAGCGCCCCTTGACCGAAATCAGTTCGATCTCGAAGTTGAGCGTCGCGTTCGGCGGAATCACACCACCGGCGCCGCGCGCGCCATAGGCGATGGCCGGCGGGCAGGTCAGCCGGGCCTTGCCGCCCGGCTTCATCAGTTGCACGCCCTCAGTCCAGCACGGAATGACGCGGTTGAGCGGGAACTCGGTCGGTTCGCCGCGCTGGTAGGAGCTGTCGAACTCCTTGCCGCTGTCGGGCAGGGTGCCGCGGTAGTGCACCTTGACGGTGTCGGTGGCGGCGGGCGAGGCGCCGCTGCCTTCCTTCAGCGACTGGTAGACCAGGCCGCTGGGCTTGGTAACGGGTGCGGTCTGGGCCCAGGCAGCGGGTACGGCGCAGAGCGACACGAGGGCCGCACACAAGAGGGAGCGCATGGAATTTCCTTGTGAAAAATGAGGGCAGCGTTGATGGAAGCGGCGTTTTCCCGCGCCCCGGTTCAAGGCGTGGAAGCGGCGCGGGCCGGCTGCCAGGCCAGGCCCGCCAGGGCGACGATGCAAAACGCCGCGCCGGCATGGAACGTGGATGATGCCCCAAGCCGGTCCCACACCAGCCCGGCAACGACGCTGGCGACCAGCATCGCGATACCGCTCATCAGGTTGAAAAATCCGTAGGCTGTGCCCCGCAGGTCGGGCGGCGCGGCATCGGCCACCATGGTCGCCAGCAGGCCCTGCGTGATCCCCATGTGGAGGCCCCACAAGGCGACGCCGGCCAGCACGACGCTCCAGTGGTTGCCGCTGGCCAGCACCAGGTCGGCCGCCACCAGCACCAGCAGCCCCAGCGCCAGCAGGGTCCGGTGGCTCATGCGGTCCGACAGCCTGCCGAACGGGTAGGCGCACGCCGCGTAGACCAGGTTCATGGCCACCATCACCAGCGGTACCAGCGCCAGTGCCATACCGCCCTGTTGCGCACGCAGCACCAGGAACGCCTCGCTGAAGCGCGCCAGCGTGAAGACCGCGCCGATGGCAACGACCCGCCAGTAAGGTGCGCCGAGGCGCTGGAGGTTGTCGCGTCGGAGAGGATGGATGTGTTTCGTGCCTTCATGGCGCCTTGGCTCGCGCACGCCGAAGCACAGCAGCGCCACGGCCAGCAGGCCCGGAACGACGGCGACCCAGAACACCGCGCGGAAATCGTTGGCCCACAGCAGCATCAGCCCGACCGCCAGCAGCGGGCCGATAAAGGCGCCGACCGTGTCGAGCGACTGGCGCAGCCCAAACGCCGCCCCGCGCAGCAGGGGCGGCGCCAGGTCGGCCACCAGCGCGTCGCGTGGCGCGCCGCGAATGCCCTTGCCGATGCGGTCCAGCAGCCGCGCCGTGAGCACCACACCCAGGGTGGGCGCCAACGCGAACAGGGGTTTTGTCAGCGCTCCCATGGCATAGCCGGCCACGGCCAGCCCCTTGCGCCTGCCCAGATAGTCGCTCAGGGTGCCCGAGAACACCTTGACGATCAGCGCGGTGGACTCGGCCAATCCCTCGACCAGTCCGACGGCGAACGCGCTGGCCCCCAGCGTGCTCACCATGAACAGCGGCAGCAGGCTGTGGATCATCTCGGAGGAGATGTCCATCAGCATGCTGACGAAGCCCAGCACCCAGATGCTGGCGGGAATCTGGCGCAGGGTGCCGGGGGACGCGAAGGGCATTTTTCAGCCGGACTTCAGGATGCGGGGGCGCGACAGTTCGAGAAGGCGTCGAGCGCCGGCTTGTAGGTCGATGAGCGCACGTCCATCAAGCCCAGCACCGTGTGGTACAGGTTGTCGTGCGTCAGCGCCGCGTCGCGCTCGCTCCGCAGGCAGGCAAGCACGAGCTGGCGCCGCCTGGCCAGGCCGCCATCGAGCCACACAACCATTGGCACGTGTTTTTGCACCTCGGGCGCCATCTTGTAGGGCAGGCCGTGCAGGAACAGGCCGTACTCGCCGAGCGATTCGCCGTGGTCGCCCAGGTACAGCAGGCCGGTGTCGAAACGCGCCGACCGCGCCTTCAGCCAGTCGATGGTGCCCCCCAGGAACTGGTCGGTGTAGGCGATCGAGTTGTCGTAGGCGTTGACCAGGTCGCCCTGGCTGCATTCGGCCAGCACCTTCGTCCGGCATTCGGGCAGAAAGCGCTTGAATGCGGTGGACGAGCGCTTGTAGTAGGCCGGGCCGTGGCTGCCCATCTGGTGCATCACGAGCACCACGCCCCTGCTGCGTCGCTCGGCCGGCAGCGCGGCAAGCCGCTGGTCGAGGTTCTGGAGCAGCGTGTCGTCCAGGCACTCCTGCCCTTCGCACAGGGTTTTCTTGAGTTCCGGTCGTAGCCCATCCGACGCCACGGCGTTCGGCACGCGGTCGCACACGCCCTTGCAGCCGCCCGGCTGGTTGTCGATCCACAGCACCGCGAGGCCGGCGGCGTGCAGCACGTCCAGCAGGTTCTCGGTGTCCTCCTTGCGGCCCTCGAAGTCCTCCTTGCCGAGCGGCGAGAACATGCACTGCACCGAGGCCAGGGTGTTGGTGCCGCACGAATGCACGTTGCGCCAGCTCAGCACGTCTCGCGCGGCCAGCGCGGGTGTGGTGTCGCGCGGATAGCCGTTGAGCGCGAAGTGGTCGGCGCGCGCCGTCTCGCCCACCACCAGCACGAACAGCGGCGGCTTGCCCTGCCCCGCGTAGCTTGCGCCGAGCGCGGCGTCGCCGGAGATGGCGACCAGTTGGAGGCTGCGCTGGAGCAGCGGCTCCAGCTTCGCGAAGGCGGCCGAGTAGAGCGGTGCCAGTGGGTTGGTCAGGTAGCGCAGCTGGGTGTTATTGCGCATCAGCGGCGCGAAAGCGCGCGAGGTGGCGACGGCGGTGCCTGCCACCATGGCCAGCGCCGCCACGCACAGCACCACGTTGCGCCACAGCTGGCGCCACAGGCTCATCGGCGCGAGGCGCACGCGCACCAGCCACCAGGCGGGCAGCAGCACCACCAGCAGCACGTTGAGCGCCATGCGCCAGCCGAGCAGGTCGCGTGCTTCATGCAGGTCGGTGTGCATCGCGTTGGCGAGCATGGTCGGGTCCAGCACCGCACGGTAAGTCAGCATGTAGTGTTGCGCGACCGCGGCCACCAGCACGACAGCGAACCACAGCGGCTTCATCCCCCTTGTCCACGCGGTCAGCGTCAGCAGCGCCAGGGTGCCGAAGCCGGTCAGCACGGCCATCGTGGCAATCGAACCGAGCAAGGCGCCCGGCGTGCCTCCGATGCGCGCCAGATCGCGCCAGAGCGCCCAGTTGGCGACGAGCAGCAGGTAGACAGTGAGCCACGCAACCACGACGCGCGGCGAGCGCGGGCACGTCAGCAAGGCATCAAGCCATGCAGGAAACAGACGCTTCGATGGGGAGGGAGAAAGAGGCTCAACTGGCGCGGCTGCGGCCCGCGCGGACGCAGGCTGAACGGGAATTCGAGACATCTTCCAAGCTTACAGCGCGGTATGAAGCACGCGTCGGCTGCGAGTCCGGGGGCTCAGTCGCCCGCTTTCTGTTTAAGTTCACGCCGGTATAGATGCGCTTCCT
>JAQGLP010000259.1 GCA_028292835.1 Variovorax sp. | reverse complement strand
TTCGCGCATCTCGTCGCGGAACACGCGCGCGATGTTGCGCAGCAGCGTTTCCTTGTCAGGCGCCCCGAACATGCGCAAGGTTTCACGGTTGACATCGATCACCCGGATCTCATGCATGCAACGGGTCACGAACTCCGGATGCACCTTGATGAAGGTGGCGAAATCCTGGATGCCGCGCTGCCTTATCTCGTCGAGCAAACGCTTGACCGAGCTGAAATCCTCGACCCACAGCGACACCGGAGAGTGGCCGAACAGGTCGCGCGCGTAGCGCTCGCTCTCCAGCAGCTTGCGCTCGGCACGCACCCGCTCGGTCACGTCGTCGAGCGACACCAGCACGCGGTCCCACGACGCTTCATGGCCGGGAAGAATGCGCGCGCGCACCCGCACGTCGAGCCGCCGCCCATCGAGGGCGTAGTTGACCGTCTGGTTGTCGAAGTGAAGCTGCCCCTGCCACAGCTGGTTGAGTTCCTGGATCACCGGAGCCGCCATGTCGCTGCTGAAGATGCGGTCGAGTTGCGACACCAGTTCGTCTTGGCTGCGTGCCGCGAAGAGCGTCAGCGCTTGCTGGTTGACGCGCAGCACCCGCAGCCGGGCAATGCACTCAAGCAGACCCTGCGGCACGGCGATCAGGTGCGCCACCAGGACTACCACACCCTCGCTCCGCCAGCGGTCGAAGAGCTGCTTGAGGCCGCTGTAGTCCTCGAGCCAGAGCGCCACAGGGGACAGGTCGAACATGGATTCGAAATCGGTGGACAGCGGCATGTTTACTTTTTGTTGCGCGAAGGAGCCGATTATTGGGGTTCGGGCGCGGTGGAGCCGAAAGCCGGCTGGAACCTTTGTCAAGCCTGCCCTGTCTGGCCGCCGGGCGATGGCCCGCCGCGCAACGAAGCCGGCAGATCAGTCAAGCGCAAGCCGCCCGCGCATGCCTGGAGGATCTGTCGGATCGCGGCGGCATCGACCGGTCGCGAGAAATAGTAGCCCTGACCGAACTCGCACTCCAGTGCGCGCAGGTGATCGAGCTGTGCGGCCGTCTCCGTGCCTTCGGCGACCACGTCAATGCCCAGATCCTTTGCCAGCCGCAAGATGGTGCGCACGATGCCCAGGTTCTCATCCCCCTGATCGAGCGCGGCGATGAACGACCGGTCGATTTTCAGCATGTCCAGTGGCAGGCGATGCAGGTAGCTGAGCGATGAATAGCCGGTACCGAAATCGTCGATGCTGAAGCGGATTCCGATCTCGCGCAGCTGCGACAGCACGCGGATTGCATGTTCGGCATCGTCCATCGTGACGCTCTCGGTGATCTCGAGCGTGACGGTGGCTGGGTTGACACCGGTCTCCTCGATGATCTGGCGGATCTGCTGCACCAGGTCCGGTTGACTGAACTGCCGCGCCGACAGGTTCACGCTGATGGTCAGCGGCGTGCTCCGTGGAAACTCCGCGTGCCAGCGGCACAGCGTGCGGCACGCTTCCCTCAACACCCACAGGCCGAGAGACAGGATCAGGCCGGTGTCCTCGGTCACCTCGATAAAGTCGCCCGGATAGACGAGTTCAGAGGCGGATTTCTGCCAGCGCACCAGCGCTTCGAAGCCGGCAATTTCATGGGTCCCGAGCGAGACGATCGGCTGGTAATGCACGATGAATTCATCGTTCTGCAACGCGCGGCGCAGATCCGTTTCGAGTTTCAAACGCGCCATCGCTCCTTGATGCATGGCCTCGTCATACACTTCGTGGCGGGCTTTTCCTCCGGCCTTGGCGCGGTACATGGCCATGTCGGCGTCGCGCAGCACATCGGTCGCCGAAGCGTAGCGAACGGTATTGGCCGCGATGCCGATGCTGGCGGTGGTGTAGACCTCCTGTCCTCCCAGGTAGAACGGCCGCCTCAGCGTGTCCTGGATGCGCTGCGCCACCTGCTCCGCGTCGCCTGACGCGCGCAGGTCCTCCAGCAGGATGGTGAATTCGTCGCCGCCGAGACGTGCGAGCGACACCGCGCCCACGTCGCCCGGTGCCGCCGGACAGGACGCCGTATCCTCAGGGTTCAGCGAAGCGAGAAAACGGTTGGCAACCTGGACGATCAGTTGATCGCCGGCCAAGTGCCCCAGGCTGTCGTTGATGACCTTGAAGCGGTCGAGATCGATGAACAGCACCGCGAAACGGGAGGCGGGATCGCGCTGCTGGCGCTCAACCGCGCGACCGAGACGGTCCAGAAACATCGCCCGGTTGGGCAGCCCGGTCAGGCAGTCATGGAACGCGTCGTACACGAGGCGGTCCCTGGCGCGCTGGCGTTCGACCACACGGCCCAACTGGGTTCCGATCTGCGACATCAGCCGTTGCAGCGGCTCGTCGGACGCTACGTATTGATAACTGAAGAACTCCAGCACCGCCACCACCTCGCTGCCTGTCACCACAGGGAAAGCGAAACCGGCCTTTATCCCGGCATGGCGGGCGGCCTTGCTTCTGGGGAAATTCCTGTCGCCGGTCACATCGCTGATCCAGGCCGGGGCGCCTGTGGCCAGCACCCGCCCCGGCAGCCCGTTGCCCGAGACGAAGAACATCCTTTCGGTCGTCTGCAGAAAATCGTGCAGCCTCGCGTGCGGGTTGCCATGCCAGGCGGCAACCGGACGCAAGCGGCGCGACGCCGCGTCAGCCTCCGTGACATACGCGTGGCCCAGTGGCCATCCGGTGAACTGGCAGATCTGCGTGAGCGCGAACTGCAGGGCTTCGTTGACCGACCCCATCTGGTTGGCAGCCCCGGCGATTGCCTCGAGCAACTGAAGTTCCTGTTGCCGCTCATAGAGTTGTCGCAAGCCCTGCTCGGCGATGGCTTCGGCTTCGAAGCGTGCCTGGCGCTCCCGCTCGAACCGCCGCTGGGCACGCGCCAGCTGGCCAGCCAGATCTTCCGC
>JAQGLP010000249.1 GCA_028292835.1 Variovorax sp. | reverse complement strand
TGGCCGCTTGGGCGCGCGCCGGGCGTGATGCACCGGCCGACCGTGGCGCGGCGACCCCGGCCCGCGGCCTGCCCTGGCTGCAATGCTTCACGAACCGGAGCGCCTGGCTGCTGGCGATGTACTTCGGCCTCATCAATGGGGGCTATACCAGCCTGGTGGCGTGGCTGCCGCACTTCTACGCGCAACAGGGCTCGACCCCGCAGCAGGCAGGCGCCATGCTAGCGCTCATGACGGTGGCGCAGGTGGTGGCGGCGCTCGCGATGCCGGTGCTCGCGCGCGGCCGCCGCGATCTCCGGCCCTGGCTTTTCGCCACCCTGGCGGCCCAACTGGCGGGCTTTGCCGGGCTCGGGCTCAACGCCCCGGGCGCCGCCGGCATCGTGGCGCTGCTGGGCTTCGGCCTGGGCGGCTCGTTCGCGCTGTGCATGGTGCTGGCGCTCGACCACCTGTCCGATCCCCGTCAGGCCGGCACGCTCGCCGCGTTCATGCAGGGCCTGGGCTTCATGATCGCGGCGCTGGCACCCTTCGTGACGGGCTGGGTGCGCGAGCAAAGCGGCAGCTTCGGCTTCGTGTGGGCCTACCTGGGCGCCATCGTCCTGGTCCTGCTGCCCCTGACCCTGTGCTTCGATCCGCGGCGCTATGCGCGGGCGACCGGCGGGCTGTTCGGCGCGCGGACGCCGCCCCCCGCGCCGGCACCGGCCGCCGTCGCCGATTGATCAACGCAAGAAAAGGAACGTGACGATGTACCAGGAAGAATTCATGAAGCGCGCGCTGGCCCTGTCGACACAGGCGCTCCACACCCCCGGCACCGAGCCCTTCGGCGCCGTCGTGGTGAAGGACGGCGCGGTGGTGGGCGAGGGCTTCAACCACAGCGTGGCGCACTTCGACCCCACCTCGCACGGCGAGATCGAGGCCATCCGCGACGCCTGCCGCAACCTGCGGACCGTCAACCTCGCGGGCTGCGACCTCTACACCTCCTGCGAACCCTGCGCCCTGTGCACGGCGGCCATGCACATCGCGGGCATCCGCAAGCTCTACTACGCGGCGTCGCTGGCGCAGTCGGGCCAGGCGTTCGAGGGCGTCCCGGTGGCGGCGCGGCATCCCATCGACGTGGAAGCATTGCGGGCGGAAGCAGGAGCGCCGCTCGGGCAGGGCGCATTGCCGACGGAACAAAGGTTGGCCGGGGAGGCGGTGGAGATTCTGAAGGCCTGGGCGGCAACCCGGCGCTAGCGGGCGCAGCGCTGGCGCGCAAAGTCCGCTACGCTCGACCCATGCCGGCGCGCGCCGTCTGCCGCGCGCCGGTGTCGGCCGCCCCAGCCGGGCGGGCGCCGCAGACGAGCGCGGGAGAACCATGATGGGCCAGGGCGAGGCTTTTCATCTGCACGTGCCGGAACCCACCGGCCGGCCCGGCCACGAGACCGATTTCTCCTACCTGCACCTGTCTGGCGCCGGCGAGGTGCGCCGCCCGCCGGTCGATGCGACGCCCGCCGACACCACCGACCTGGCCTCCACGCTGGTGCGCGTGCTCGACGATGCAGGCCGCGCCGTCGGTCCCTGGGCGCCGGAGGCCGACGTGCCGCTGCTGCGCCGCGGCCTCGTCGCCATGATGAAGACCCGCATCTTCGACGCCCGCATGCTGGTGGCGCAGCGGCAAAAGAAGATATCGTTCTACATCCAGTGCCTGGGCGAGGAGGCCATCGCGGTCGGGCAGGCGCTCGTGCTGGCGCCGGGCGACATGTGCTTTCCGACCTACCGCCAACAGGGCCTGCTGCTGGCGCGCGACGACGTGGCGCTGGTCGAGCTGATCTGCGAGCTGATGTCCAACGAGCGCGATCCGCTCAAGGGGCGGCAGCTGCCGGTCCTCTATTCCTACAAGCGCGCCGGGTTCTTCACGGTGTCGGGCAACCTGGCGACGCAGTTCGTGCAGGCCGTGGGCTGGGCGATGGCCTCGGCCATCAAGGGCGACACCGCCATCGCCTCGGGCTGGATCGGCGATGGCGCCACGGCCGAGTCGGACTTCCACACCGCGCTGACCTTCGCGCACGTCTACCGGGCGCCGGTGATCCTCAACGTGGTCAACAACCAGTGGGCGATCTCGACCTTCCAGGCGATCGCCGGCGGCGAGGCCACCACCTTTGCCGCGCGAGGCGTCGGCTGCGGCATCGCCTCGCTGCGCGTGGACGGCAACGACTTCCTCGCCGTGCTGGCCGCCTCGCGCTGGGCCGCCGAGCGCGCCCGGAGCAACCTGGGGCCGACGCTGATCGAATGGGTGACCTACCGCGCCGGGGCGCACTCGACCTCGGACGACCCGTCGCGCTACCGGCCGACCGACGACTGGGCGCACTTTCCGCTGGGCGACCCGATCGAGCGCCTCGGGCGGCACCTGATCGGCCTCGGCGCCTGGTCCGAGCACGAGGGCGAGGCCACGCGGGTGCGGCTGGAGGCCGAGGTCAACGCGGCACTGAAGGAGGCCGAGCGCTACGGCTCGCTCGCCGACGGCCATGTCGCCGGCGCCGCGGCGATGTTCGAGGACGTCTACAAGAACATGCCCGGGCACCTGCGCCGCCAGCGCCGCGAACTGCTGGCCCTGCAGGGCGTCGATGCGGAGGGCGACGCCAGCGCGAATGCCGATGCGCCTGCTGGCCCCGGTGCGACGGCCGCAG
>JAQGLP010000236.1 GCA_028292835.1 Variovorax sp. | reverse complement strand
CGGTGGTGCCAGCGGATCCTGTCGTACTCGGGCCTGAAGCTGCGCGACACGCCCCCAGAATGCAGGTGCGCATGGTGCGCCAGCAGCTGGAAGTAGAAGTCGCGCCAGTTCAGCTCGCCCAGCCACGTCGCGGCGCCCGGGTCGCCCTGCAGCGCGAGCTGGTGCGCCATGCTGGCGAGCAGTCGGATCGACACCGTCCCGAAGCGCAGGTGCACGCTCAGGTAGCTCGGCCCGCGCACCGCCGGGTAGTTGCGCGTCTCGTGGTAGCGGTCGATGCGCCGCACGAAGTCGTCGAACAGGGCGGCGCCGCCCTGGCTGCCGGTCGGGATGTCCAGTGCCGACAGGTTCGTCTTGCGAAAGCCCAGCGCCTCCAGCGTGGGCACGGCGGCGCGGTACCGCTCCGGCGGCACGGCCAGGGCTTCGGCATGGCTGCGCACCGGGTAGGCCTTGAGGAAAAACGCGTCGACCTTGGCCAGCCAGGCGCGCTTGTAGGGGGTGAACACGCTGAACGGCTGGCCGACCCGCGTGAGCACCTCGTCGCGCTCGAAGATCACCTGGTCCTTGTAGGTGTGGAACGCGATGCCGGCGTTGGCCAGCGCGCCGCGCACGCGGGCGTCGCGCTCGATGGCGTCGGGCTCGTAGTCGTGGCTGGCGAACACCGCCTGCACGTCGAGCGCGCGGGCCAGCTCCGGAATCTCCTCCAGCGCCACCGCGTGCCGCACGATCAGCACCGGCTGCGCCTGCCGCGTCAGCCCGCGCAATTCGGCATCGAGCTCGACCAGCGACTCGCGGATGAACTCGACGCGCCGGTCGGCGCGCGGCGGCTCGCCGGGCAGCGCATCGAGGATCGCGCGATCGAACACGAACACGCACAGCACCTCGCGGCAGGCCCGAAGCGCGCGGTAGAGCGCCGCCTGGTCGTCCACCCGCAGGTCGCGCCGCAACCACAGCAGTCCCCGGGGATAGGTCTTGTCGGTGGCCGGTAAAATCGGTGGCATGCCTGCCGATTCTGCCCCGATGAACCTTACGCATCATTTCCTGATCGCGATGCCCGGCCTGCAGAACGACGTGTTCCGCCGCAGCGTGGTCTACGTGTGCGAGCACAGCGAGCGCGGCGCGCTCGGGCTGGTCATCAACAAGCCGAGCGACATCAACCTGAAGGCGCTGTTCGAAAAGGTCGAACTGCACCTGTCGCGCGCCGACCTCGCCCACGCGCCGGTGTTCCAGGGCGGCCCGGTGCAGACCGAGCGCGGCTTCGTGCTGCACGAGCCGGTGTTCGCCGACGAGAGGCACAGCGACGAATCGGTCTACGCCTCCACCCTGACGATTCCCGGCGGGCTCGAGATGACGACTTCGAAGGATGTGCTCGAAGCCCTGGCCACGGGCGCCGGCCCGCGCAAGGTGCTGGTGTCGCTGGGCTACTCGGCCTGGGGCGAGGGCCAGCTCGAATCCGAACTGGCCGAGAACAGCTGGCTCACGGTCGGCGCCGACCCGGCCGTGATCTTCGACACGCCCATCGCCGAGCGCTACGACCGCGCGCTGCGGCTGCTGGGGCTGGAGGCCTGGACGCTGTCGCCCGACGCGGGGCACGCATGAGCGGTGATGGCGGCGCGGCGCCGCTGCCGGCGCCGGTGTGCGTTCCGCCCGGGCTGCAGAGCTTCCTGGCCTTCGACTATGGCCAGAAGCGCACCGGCGTCGCCAGCGGCAACCGTCTGCTCAGGACGGCCACGCCGCAGGCCACCATCCGGGCCGAGGGCGACGCGCGCTTCGCGCAGGTCGAGGCGCGCATCCGCGAATGGCGGCCCGACGCGCTGGTGGTCGGCGTGCCCTGGCACCCCGACGGCGCGAGCCACGAGAACACCCTGAAGGCGCAGCGCTTCGCGCGCCAGCTGCACGGCCGCTTCAAGCTGCCGGTGTACGAGGTCGACGAGCGCTACAGCACGACCGAGGCGCTGGCCTCGGGCGCGCGCGACGCCGATGCTGCGTCGGCCTGCATCATCCTGGAGCAGTTTTTGAGGAGTTTCGAGTGAATCCAAAGTCGGACGCGGCCGGCGCGCCTGAAGGACGGCGCACGCCCCCGGCGGGCGTCACGGTCCCCCAGGCCGAGACGCTCTACCTTGCGCTGCTCGCCGGCGTGAAATCGCTGATGCGCGAGCCCACGCGGCTGGTCGGCATCACCTCCGGCGGCGCCTGGCTGGTCGAGCGGCTCCAGAAGGACCTGGGCCTGAGCGGCGCGCCCGGCATCGTGTCCTCGGCCATGCACCGCGACGACTTCGCGCGGCGCGGCCTGTCGGCGAGCGCGCAGACCCTGCTGCCGTTCGACGTGAACGGCGCCGACGTGCTGCTGCTCGACGACGTGCTCTACACCGGACGCACCATCCGCGCGGTGCTCAACGAGCTGTTCGACTTCGGCCGGCCGGCCTGCGTGCGCCTCGCGGTGCTGGTGGACCGCGGCGGGCGCGAACTGCCCGTGGCCGCCGACTTCGCCGCCACCCGGCTCGAACTGCCGGTCACCCAGTCCCTCGCGCTCGCGCGCGGCGACGATGGCGCCTTCAGCTTCCAGGTGGAGGAAAGCCAATGATTTCCCACGCCCGACACGGCGTGTCCTCGCCGGCCCCCGAGGGCGCGCGCGCCGCCCCCGGGGCGACTCGGCGGAAGGCCTGACCCATGCTCTACAAGCGCAATCCGCAGCTCAACAAGAACGGCGAGCTGATCCACCTGCTGTCGATCGAGGGCCTGCCGAAGGACATCGTCACCCACATCCTCGACACCGCCGCCAACTTCACGAGCGTGAGCGACCGCGAGGTCAAGAAGGTGCCGCTCCTGCGCGGCAAGAGCGTGTTCAACCTGTTCTTCGAGAACTCGACGCGCACCCGCACCACCTTCGAGATCGCGGCCAAGCGGCTGTCGGCCGACGTGTTCAACCTGGACATCGCGCGCTCCTCGGCCAGCAAGGGCGAGTCGCTGCTCGACACCATCGCCAACCTGAGCGCCATGGCGGCCGACATCTTCGTCGTGCGCCACAGCGAGTCGGGCGCGCCCTATCTGATCGCGCAGCACGTGGCACCGCACGTGCACGTGGTCAATGCCGGCGACGGGCGCCACGCGCACCCGACGCAGGCGCTGCTCGACATGTACACGATCCGGCACTACAAGCGCGATTTCGCCGGCCTCACGGTGGCGATCGTCGGCGACGTGCTGCACTCGCGCGTGGCGCGCTCGGACATCCATGCCCTCACCACGCTCGGCTGCGCCGAGGTGCGGGTGGTGGGCCCGCGCACCCTGGTGCCGGCCGACATGGCGCCGATGGGGGTTCGCGTCTTCCACTCGCTCGAAGAGGGCATCAAGGGCTGCGACGTGGTCATCATGCTGCGCCTGCAGAACGAGCGCATGAGCGGCGCGCTGCTGCCCTCGAGCCAGGAGTATTTCAAGACCTACGGCCTGACGCCCGAGAAGCTGCGCTTTGCCAAGCCCGACGCGATCGTGATGCACCCGGGCCCGATCAACCGCGGCGTCGAGATCGCCTCCGAGGTGGTCGATGGCCGCCAGAGCGTGATCCTGCCGCAGGTCACCTTCGGTATCGCCGTGCGCATGGCCGTCATGAGCATCGTGGCGGGAAACGACGCATGAAAGAAAACATCCTGATCCAGAACGGCCGCGTGATCGATCCCGCCTCGGGCTTCGATGAAAAAGCGTCCGTGGCCCTTGCGGGACGGTCGATTGCAGCTATCAAAAACATAGCAAACGACTTCGTGCCCGACCGCGTCATCGACGCCGAGGGCTGCATCGTGGCGCCCGGCCTGGTCGATCTGGCAGCGCGCCTGCGCGAGCCCGGCCACGAGCACGAGGGCATGCTGGAGAGCGAGATGGCGGCGGCCGTGGCCGGGGGTGTCACCAGCCTCGTGTGTCCGCCCGACACCGACCCGGTGCTCGACGAGCCCGGGCTGGTCGAGATGCTCAAGTTCCGCGCCAAGAAGCTGCGGCTCGCGCGCCTGTTCCCGCTCGGCGCGCTTACCCTCGGCCTGGCCGGCGACGTGCTGACCGAGATGGCCGAGTTGACCGAGGCCGGCTGCGTCGGCTTCGGCCAGGCCGAGGTGCCGCTCAAGAGCTCGCTGGTGCTGCAGCGCGCCATGCAGTACGCCAGCACCTTCGGCTACACCGTGTGGCTGCGCCCGCAGGACCGCGACCTCGGCACCGGCGTGGCGGCCAGCGGGCCGCTGGCGACCCGGCTCGGGCTCTCCGGCGTGCCGGTGGCGGCCGAGACCATCGCGCTGTTCACGATTTTCGAGTTCATGAAGAGCACCGGCGCGCGGGTGCACCTGTGCCGGCTTTCCAGCGCGGCCGGCGTGCAGCTCGTGCGCGAGGCCAAGGCGGCCGGCTTGCCGGTGACCTGCGACGTCAGCATCAACTCGCTGCACCTGGCTGACGTCGACATCGGCTACTTCGACAGCCGCGCGCGTCTCAACCCGCCGCTGCGCCAGCAGCGCGACCGCGACGCGCTCTCCGCTGCGCTGGCCGACGGCACCATCGACGCGCTGGTGTCCGACCACACTCCGATTGAGGCCGACGCCAAGACGCTGCCGTTTGCCGAGAGCGAGCCGGGCGCCACCGGGCTCGAACTGCTGTTGCCGCTGGCGCTGCAATGGGGCGCGCAAAGCGGCGCCGGGCTGGCGCGCGCGCTGGAGGTTGTCACCTCGGCGCCTGCGGCGTTGCTGGCCCATGCCCCGGCCGCGCTGCCGCACGGGCTGGGCCGCCTGGTGGCGGGCGGCATGGCCGACCTGTGCGTGTTCGAGCCCGGCGCCGAATGGCAGGCCACGCCCGGCGCGCTGCGCAGCCAGGGCAAGCACACGCCCTTTGCCGGCTACGCGATGCGTGGCCGGACCCGCGTGACCGTGGTGGACGGCCAAGTTGTCCACGGCGGTTGACCGTGGCGCGCCGCGGCCCGCTGGAGAGGGGTGGCACCGGCGGGGCGGCATGCCAGGGCCTGGGCCAGGCCGCGTCGGCCGCGCGGCCTGAGCCCGGCATTCGTTCGCTGCGGGCCCTGCTCCAGCTGCTGCGCGCGGGAGGCCATGTCTGCGCCGGCTGGTGGACTGTCCGTTTCATCTTTCCGGGTCTGACGCCCGTGCAGCGCGACGAGCGCATCCGATGCTGGTCCGTCCGCATGCTGCACCTGTTGGGCGTGCGCCTGCGGGTGCACGGCGAGCCGCCCCGGGAGGGGCCGCTGCTGCTGGTTTGCAACCATCTGTCGTGGCTCGACATCCTGGTCCTGCATGCGGCGGTGCATGCGCGCTTCGTCGCGAAGTCGGGCGTGCGCCACTGGCCCATGATCGGCGCCCTGGCGACCGGGGCCGGTTCGCTCTACATCGAGCGCGAACGCCCGCGCGACGCGATGCGCGTGGTGCACCGCATGGCCGAGGCGCTGCAGGCGGCCCACATCGTCGCCGTGTTCCCGGAAGGCACGACGGGCGACGGCCGGACGATCCTGCCGTTTCACGCCAACCTGCTGCAAGCCGCCATCTCGGCCGGCGCGCCGGTGCGACCCGCGGCGCTGCGCTTCGCCGACGCGGCGACGGGCGCCACCAGCTTTGCACCGCGCTATGTCGGCGACGATCATTTGCTCGGATCGCTGTGGCGCACCCTTTGCGCGAAGCCCCTGGTGGCCGACGTTCGATTCGGCGACCCGCAGCCCTCCGCGGGACGGCAGCGCCGCGGCTGGGCGCTGGAGTTGCGCCAGCAGGTGCAGGCGCTCCGTGACGCGGAAGAAGCCGGGAAGGCCGAAGCGGACCGGGGAAGAACGTCCCCCCCGGCATCCGCCGACGCGCACTGACCGCCGCAGGTCGGATGCGCAACGGGCCCCCTCTGCCCTTGTGAAGCCCCTAAAAAAAACAGCGCCTCGAAGGCGCTGTTGAACGACGCATGGTGTGCGCCGGAGGAGGAATCGAGACCGCTGAAAAGGTTAGAAAACGCCGAAGACCTTGAGGGTGATGATCACGATCAAAGGCACCCCACACAGCCCCAAAATGATGCTTTTCATGAAATCTCCGCTAAAAGCTCGAACCTGAAAGCTAAGGGCGGCACAGGGGGGCTTGTGCGGGAAAACGCATGGGCCGCGCGTGGGTGGGTGCCTACACCGCTGTCCCAATTTCGACGAACGGTTGAATCCGATTCCGTCATCCGTGCGTAAGATGAAATTCATTTTCCTCTCACGCAATTTGACAATCGGGGCCGCCATGAAACGCTTCACGATTTCTCTCGATACCCAGCTGGCCCAGACGTTCGACCGCCTGGTGGTCGAACGGGGTTACCTGAACCGCTCCGAAGCCGTGAGGGACCTGATTCGCGGGCACCTCGGCAGGGAGCTGTTCAACGCAGGGAATGCGAAATGGTGCCTGGCCAACGTCAGCTACGTCTACGACCGCCATGACTCGACGGTCGTCGGCCGGGTCCTGCAGCTGCAGCATGAGCACCATGACCTGGTCCTGTCCAGCCATCACACGCCACTCGACCACCACCACTGCGTGGAAACCGTGACCCTCCGTGGCCGGACGGACGCGGTAGAGGCGTGCGCAAACGGCTTCATCGCCCTGCGCGGCGTGCGTCACGGGAGCGTCAGCGTCGTGCCGCTGCACCAGCCGTCCGCGCCGCACGCCCATGGCGACTACGCCTCGGCGCTGCACTGCCACCTGGAACCGGTCAACTAAGTCTCGCCCCGGCCCTGAACGGGCCGTTTTGCTGTTTATCCACCGATTCGCGAGGCAATGATGACTTTCAACGACAGGGTCAGGCCGTATCTCAAGTTCTCGCCCATCATGGCCGCCGTTCTGACCGGAAGCGCACTGGCCCAGTCGGCCGTGAACTCCGGCGAGGCGGGCTCGCTCGCCCCCGTCACTGTCGAGAGTTCCCGAAACAGCCAGCTGGGCATCGCCGATTCCGCCAACACGGGCGTGGTGACCCAGCAGCAGTTGGAGGCGCGCACCGTCTACCGGCCTGGCGAACTGCTGGAAGCAACGCCCGGCCTCATCGTCAGCCAGCACAGCGGGGAGGGCAAGGCCAACCAGTTCTATCTGCGGGGCTTCAACCTCGACCATGGAACGGACCTCCGCACGACCGTGGACGGCATGCTGGTCAATCAGCGCAGCCATTCCCACGGGCAGGGCTGGACCGACCTGAACTTTCTCATCCCTGAGCTGACCACGCAGCTTGACTACAGCAAGGGGCCCTATTACGCCGCCGAGGGCGATTTTTCGTCCGCGGGCGCCGTATCCGTCCGCTACGCGGACAAGCTCGATCGCGGCATCGCCAGCATCGGCCTGGGGCAGCGGGGCTACCGCCGGACACTGCTGGCCGACTCGCCCGCCGTGGGCGACGGCCACCTCCTGTACGCCCTGGAACTGCTCCACAACGATGGACCCTTCGTCCATCCGGACAACTACCGCAAGGTCAACGGCGTGCTGAGGTACAGCCAGGGCGACGCGGCCAATGGATTCAATGTCACGGCGATGGGCTACGGTGCCAACTGGAACTCGACCGACCAGATCCCCAGGCGGGCGGTGGACAGCGGGATGCTGTCGAGGTTCGATGCGATCGATCCCACCGACGGCGGCAAGTCCAGCCGGTACAGCCTCTCCGGCGCATGGCGGGCGACCACCGCCAGCGGCTCTACCCAGGTCAATGCCTACGTCATTCGCCAGAAGCTCGACCTGTACTCCAACTTCACCTACTTCCTCGACGATCCCGTCCACGGCGACCAGTTCAACCAGCCCGACCGGCGCGTGACCACGGGCCTGAAGGCGGCGCACACGTGGCAGCTGAAGGGGATCGGCCAGGAATCGGAGACGACGGTCGGGCTGCAACTCGAAAACGACAACATCCACAACGGGCTGTTCAGCACGGTGGCGCGCCGGAGTCTATCGACCACTCGCCAGGATCACATCGTCGAAGGCAGCCTGGGCCTCTACGCCGAGAACTT
>JAQGLP010000220.1 GCA_028292835.1 Variovorax sp. | reverse complement strand
ATCAAGCTCGTACAAGATCCTCTCCTTCAATGAATGCAACGCGCAATCATATTTCCTGCCCGAGGGTTAGCCCCGACCTGTAATGAGAGCCGATTTTTCGTGCCGCGGCTCACACTTCTCCTCTCAGAAAGCGGCTCGGCGATGGGAATTCAACGGTTCTCGGCCAGAGCGGTTTTTCGACATTGAACCCCTCGGCCCACTCTTCATCAGGATCCACGTGCAACATTCTTTCTTGCGTACCCCTCTGGCGCTCGTCGCCTTCGCGCTGGCCGCCCTCGCCGCCCCCAGCCATGCCGCGGACAAGTCAGTGGCGGTCACGGCGATCGTCGAACACAAGGCGCTCGACGCGGTGCGCGATGGCGTCAAGGACGAGCTGAAGTCCGCCGGCTTCGAAGCCGGCAAGAACCTGAAATACGAATACCAGAGCGCCCAGGGCAACAACGGCACGGCGGCGCAGATCGCCCGCAAGTACGTCGGAGAACGGCCGGACGTGATCGTCGTCATCGCAACGCCATCGGCCCAGGCCGTGGTGGCGGCGACCAAGGACATCCCCGTCGTCTACAGCGCGGTCACCGACCCGGTCGCGGCCAAGCTGGTCAAGAGCTGGGAGGCGTCGGGCACCAACGTCACCGGCGTGTCCGACCTGTCGCCGCTGGACAAGCACCTCGAGCTGATCAAGCGGATCGTTCCGAATGCCAAGCGCGTCGGCGTGATCTACAGCCCGGGCGAAGCCAATTCGGTGGCGATCATCGAGGCGCTGAAGAAGGCCATGCCGGCCGCCGGCCTGACGCTGGTGGAGGGCGCCGCGGCGCGCACCGTCGATGTGGCCAGCGCGGCGCAGAGCCTGGTCGGCAAGGTCGACGCGATCTACGCGCCGACCGACAACAACGTGATGTCGGCGTTCGAGGGCATCGCCAAGGTGGCCCAGCAGGCCAAGATCCCGGTCATCGCGGCCGATACCGACGCGGTCAAGCGCGGCGCCGTCGCGGCGCTGGGCCTGAACTACTACGACATCGGCCGCCAGACCGGCAAGATCGCGGCGCGCATCCTCAACGGCGAGGCCCCGGGCAAGATCGCCTCGCAAACCAGCACCACCTTCGAGCTGCACGTCAACCCGGGCGCCGCGCAGAAGCAAGGCGTGACGCTCCCGGACGAACTGGTCAAGTCGGCCAAGGTCGTCGTCAAGTAAGCCTGGCCGGCGGCGCATCGGGCCGTCCATAGCCTGCGACGGCCTCGGCCGCCGCTCGCTCCGTCCGCTTCATCTCCATCGCCCGGCGCGCCACGCGACGCCGGGGTTGGCCCCTTCCTCATCGAGATCTCCGCCATGTCGCTCATTGCCTCCCTGGGCGCCATCGAGATCGGTCTGATATTCGGACTGGTCGCGCTTGGTGTCTTCCTTTCGTTTCGCATCATCAATTTTCCCGACCTGACGGTCGATGGCAGCTTTCCGCTCGGCGGCGCCGTCGCCGCGGCGCTGATCGTCGCCGGCTGGAATCCGTTTGCCGCGACCGCGGCCGCCGTCGTGGCCGGCGCCCTGGCCGGCTACCTGACCGCTTGGCTCAACGTGCACCTGCGCATCATGCAGTTGCTGGCCAGCATCCTCGTGATGATCGCGCTGTACTCGGTGAACCTGCGCATCATGGGCAAGCCCAACGTCGCGCTGATCGACGAGCCGACGGTGTTCAGCCTGCTCGATTTCGGCGGCATCCCCGACTACTGGGCCAAGCCGCTGGTGCTGCTGGTCATCGTGATCGCCGCCAAGGTGTTGATCGACCTGTTCTTCGCCTCCGAAATCGGCCTGGCGATGCGCGCCACCGGTGGCAACCCGCGCATGGCGCGGGCCCAGGGCATCTCGACCAACCGGCTGACGGTGTGGGGCCTGGCACTGTCGAACGCGCTGGTGGCGCTGGCCGGGGCGCTGTTCGTGCAGAGCCAGGGCGGCGCGGACATCTCGATGGGCATCGGCACGATCGTGATCGGCCTGGCGGCGGTGATCATCGGCGAGACCATCCTGCCGGCGCGCAGCCTGGTCGTCACGACGCTGGCCTGCATTCTGGGCGCGGTGCTGTACCGCTTCTTCATCGCGCTGGCGCTCAACAGCGACTTCATCGGCCTGAAGGCCCAGGACCTGAACCTGGTCACCGCCCTGCTGGTCGCGTTCGCCTTGCTCATTCCGGGCTACAGGCGAAAGCTGGCCGGACTGTGGCCCGGGGGGGCGCGCCAGTTCGGCGGCAGTCGTCGTCAAGGGAGGCAAATAATGTTGCGCGCCAAAGGCCTCGAGATCACGTTCAACCCCGGCACGCCGATCGAGAACCGGGTGCTGCGCGGGCTGGACCTGAACATCCCCACCGGACAGTTCGTCACCGTGATCGGCTCCAACGGGGTCGGCAAGTCGACCTTCCTGAATGCGGTGAGCGGCGACCTGATGGTCGATCGCGGCAGCATCCGGATCGACGACAAGGACGTCACCCGCCGCTCGGCGTGGCAGCGCTCGGACCTGGTCGCGCGGGTCTTCCAGGACCCGATGGCCGGCACCTGCGAGGCGCTGACGATCGAGGAGAACATGGCGCTGGCGTGGAAGCGCGGCGCGCGCCGCGGCTTCGGCTTCTCGCTCAACCGACCGCTGCGCGAGCTGTTCCGCGACAAGCTCAGCATCCTCAAGCTCGGGCTGGAAAACCGCCTGGCCGACCGCATCGGCCTGCTCTCGGGCGGACAGCGCCAGGCCGTCAGCTTGCTGATGGCGTCGCTGCAGCCATCGCGCATCCTGCTGCTCGACGAGCACACCGCCGCGCTCGACCCGAAGACCGCCGCCTTCGTGCTCGAACTCACCGCCAGGATCGTCGAGGCCGGCAAGCTGACCGCGATGATGGTCACGCACTCGATGCGTCAGGCGCTCGACCACGGCAGCCGCACGGTGATGCTGCACGAGGGCCGCGTGATCCTCGACATCGAAGGCCCCGAGCGCGCCGGCATGGACGTGCCCGACCTGCTGCACATGTTCGAGCAGACCCGCGGCGAAAAGCTCGACGACGACAAGCTGCTGCTCGTGTAGCCGGCGACCGCACCCACCGCAACTGAACCATTCCCGAAAGACCGACATGAAAGAACTGCTGAACCGTTTCGAGAACAAGGCGCCCGAGATCGTCTTCGAGTGGCACGACGCCCAAACGCCCGCCAAGGGCTGGGTCGTCATCAACTCGCTGCGCGGCGGCGCCGCCGGCGGCGGCACGCGCATGCGCCCGGGCCTGGACCGGCGCGAGGTCGAGTCGCTGGCCAAGACCATGGAGGTCAAGTTCACCGTCTCCGGCCCGGCCATCGGAGGGGCCAAGTCCGGCATCGACTTCGATCCCGCCGACCCGCGCAAGGACGGCGTGTTGCGGCGCTGGTACCAGGCGGTGATGCCGATGCTCAAGACCTACTACGGCACCGGCGGCGACCTGAACGTGGACGAGGTGCACGAGGTGATCCCGATCACCGAAAGCTATGGCCTGTGGCACCCGCAGGAAGGCGTCGTCAACGGCCACTTCCTGCCGAGCGAAAGCGAGCGCATCCAGAAGGTCGGGCAGTTGCGCGTGGGCGTGGCCAAGATCGTCGAGGACCTGCGCTACACGCCGGACCCCGCCCGCAAGTACCTGGTGGCCGACCTGATCACCGGCTGGGGCGTGGCCGAATCGGTGCTGCACTACTACCGGCTGTACGGCGGCAGCATCGAGGGCAAGCGCGTCGTCGTGCAGGGCTGGGGCAACGTCGGCTCGACGGCGGCCTACTACCTGGCGCAGGCCGGCGCGCGGGTGGTCGGCATCATCGACCGCGAGGGCGGGCTGCTCGACACGGAAGGCTTCAGCGTCGAGCAGATCCGCGCGCTGTTCCTGAACAAGAAGGGCAACCAGCTGGCCTCGGGCGGCATGGTCTCGTTCGACGAGCTCAACCGCAGCGTGTGGAACGTGGGTGCGCAGGTCTTCCTGCCCTGCGCCGGATCGCGCCTGGTGACGCGGCAGCAGGTCGAGCAGCTGATCGCAGGCGGCCTCGAAGTCGTCTCGAGCGGCGCCAACGTGCCGTTCGCCGACCGGGAGATCTTCTACGGCCCGATCTACGAGCACGCCGATTCCAGCGTGTCGGTGATTCCCGACTTCATCGCCAACTGCGGCATGGCGCGCGCCTTCGCGTTCCTGATGCAGGGCAATGCCGAGATCTCCGACGAGGCGATCTTCGGCGACGTCTCCGCCACCGTGGCTGCGGCGCTCGAACGCTGCCATGCGCGCTCCGGCGACCGCACCGGCATCGCCCGCACCGCGTTCGAGAATGCGCTGACGCAGCTCGTCTGACCTTCCCCTCCATCCAGCCAAAAGGAACACCGTCATGTCCGATCTGTTCGAGAACCCCATGGGCCTCATGGGCTTCGAGTTCGTCGAGTTTGCCTCCCCCACCCCCAACGTGCTCGAACCGGTGTTCGAAACCATGGGCTTCACCAAGGTGGCCACGCACCGCTCCAAGGACGTGGTGCTGTACCGCCAGGGCGAGATCAACTTCATCGTCAACAACGAGCCGCACAGCGCGGCCTCGTACTTCGCCGCCGAGCATGGGCCTTCGGCCTGCGGCATGGCGTTTCGGGTCAGGAATGCGCCGCTGGCCTATGCCCGCGCGCTGGAGCTGGGCGCGCAGCCGATCGAGATCCCGACCGGCCCGATGGAATTGCGCCTGCCGGCGATCAAGGGCATCGGCGGCGCGCCGCTGTACCTGATCGACCGCCATGGCGAGGGCAAATCGATCTACGACATCGATTTCGAGTTCATCGACGGTGTCGACCGCCATCCGCAGGGCGCCGGCCTGAAGCTGATCGACCACCTGACGCACAACGTCTACCGCGGCCGCATGGCGCACTGGGCGGCTTTCTACGAACGGCTGTTCAACTTCCGCGAGATTCGCTACTTCGACATCAAGGGCGAGTACACCGGCCTGACCTCCAAGGCCATGACCGCGCCCGACGGCAAGATCCGCATTCCGCTGAACGAGGAATCGTCGCGCGGCGCGGGCCAGATCGAGGAGTTCCTGATGCAGTTCAACGGAGAAGGCATCCAGCATATCGCGCTGCTCAGCGACGACCTGCTGGCCACCTGGGATGCCCTGAAGAAGGCCGGCGTGCCCTTCATGACGGCGCCGCCGGCGACCTACTACGAGATGCTCGACGGCCGGCTGCCGGGCCACGGCGAGCCGGTGGGCGAACTGCAGTCGCGCGGCATCCTGCTCGACGGCAGCGCCGACGGCGGCAAGCAGCGCCTGCTGTTGCAGATCTTCACGCAGACGCAGCTCGGCCCGGTGTTTTTCGAGTTCATCCAGAGGAAGGGCGACGACGGTTTCGGCGAAGGCAACTTCAAGGCGCTGTTCGAATCGATCGAGCGCGACCAGGTGCGCCGCGGCGTGCTGCAGACTGCCTGACTCCCGCATGAACCCGCCCCAACGGAGCGCCCGTGTCTGTGACCAAGTAGAGGAGACCTCGATGCAAAGACTGGAGCCCGGACACGCCCGTGCGCTGCTTGCGCCGCTGCGACACTGGCGTCACGACGAGTGCCGCGGCACCATTGCGCGGGAGTTCACCTTCACCGATTTCATGCAGGCCTTTTCCTTCATGACCCAGATTGCCCTCGCAGCGGAAAAAAGCAACCACCACCCGGAATGGTTCAACGTCTTCAACCGGGTCGACATCACGTTGACCACGCACGACGTCGGCGGCCTGTCGCAGCGCGACATCGACTTGGCACGCCATGCCGACGAGGCGTTCGAGCGTTTTGCGGCACCCCGGCAACCGAGGTAATCGATCATGCAGCGCCAACTGAACGAAATCGAGAAACACGGTGCGGCCACCGGCGACGCCGGGGTGCCGGCACGCACGGACTGGACCATCGAACAGGGCTGGGAAAACTACGGGGCCGAAGAACACGCCACCTGGAAAACGCTGTTCGAGCGCCAGACGAAGCTGTTGCCGGGACGCGCCTGCGACGAGTTCTTGCAGGGCATGCGCGACCTGCCGATCGGTGCCGAGCAGATCCCGGACTTCCGGCGCCTCTCCGACGTGCTGATGAAACGCACCGGCTGGCAGGTGGTCGCGGTGCCGGGGCTGGTCCCGGACGAGGTGTTCTTCGAGCACCTCGCCAACCGCCGCTTTCCGGCCGGCCACTTCATCCGCAAGCCGCAGCAACTCGACTACCTTGAGGAACCCGACGTCTTCCACGACGTCTTCGGCCATGTGCCGATGCTGATGAACCCGACCATCGCCGACTACATCCAGGCCTACGGCGAAGGCGGCCTGCGCGCGCAACGGCTCGGCAAGCTGGGCAACCTGGCCCGCGTCTACTGGTACACGGTCGAATTCGGTCTGCTGCAGCAATCGGACGGGTTGCGCATCTACGGCGCGGGCATCGCCTCGTCCTATACCGAAAGCGTCTTCGCCCTGGATGACCCCTCGCCGAACCGGATCCGGTTCGACCTGGAGCGCGTGATGCGGACCCACTACCGGATCGACGATTTCCAGGAGAGCTATTTCGTCATCGGCAACCTGGACGAGTTGCTGGAACTCGCCCAGGTCGACTTCGCACCCATCTACGAACGGGTGCACGGTCAACCGGAATACCAGCCGGGTCAGATCGTGGACGGCGACAGGCTGATCGCGCGTGGCACCGGTCGATACTTCGATGACAAGCGACAGGAGCCATGAGATGGGCACGCACATCCGAACCGTCATGATCACCGGCGCCGCCGGCAACCTGGGCCGGTGCGTCGCCCGCGCGTTCCACGCCAGCGGTGCCAACCTCGTGCTCGTCGACCTGCGGCGCGAGAGCCTGGCGGCGGCGTTCGGCGCCGCGGATGAACGGCGTCTGTTCGCCCCCGCGGACCTGCTCGATCAGGAGCAGGCGAGCGGCGTCGCGCGGGCGGCGATCGAGCGCTTCGGGCGCATCGACGTGCTGTGCAATCTGGCAGGGAGCTTTCACATGGGCGAGGCCGTGCACGAGACGGCCGACCGGAACTGGGAATTCCTGTTCGACATCAATGGGCGAACCCTGCTCCACGCGGTCCGCGCCGTCGTGCCCCGCATGGTCGAAGGCGGCGGGGGCAAGATCGTCAATGTCGGCGCGTTCGCGGCGCAGAAGGGCCTGGCCCGGATGGGCGCCTATTGCGCCGCCAAGAGCGCGGTGATCCGTCTCACGGAAGCCATGGCCGCCGAGTTGCGCGAGAAGCACATCAACGTGAACTGCGTGCTTCCGACCATCCTCGACACGCCGGAGAATCGCACCGCGATGCCCGACGACGACCCCGCACGCTGGGTGGCGCCGGAAGATCTGGCCAGCGTGATTTTCTTCCTGGCATCGGATGGCGCACGCGCCATCCATGGTGCGGCACTGCCGGTCACGGCGCTCAGTTGACATGCCGTAGGAACATGGCGAGTTGCCGCAACTCGGCCGCATGGCCAAACGATACGCGCTGAGAGACGACCAATGGGAGCGCATCAAGGACTTGTTGCCCGGCCGTGCGGGCCATGTCGGGGTGACGGCCCGGGATAATCGGTTGTTCGTC
>JAQGLP010000215.1 GCA_028292835.1 Variovorax sp. | reverse complement strand
GGCGCGGCGAACGCCAGGCGATCGGCGTCGCGCCTGAGCTTCACCAGCCCGATGCCGCATTCCTGCACGATGTGGGTGCCGAGAGGGCGGCCGCCGGCCGCCAGCCAGGCGTGGCAGCTTCCAAGCGTCGGATGGCCCGCGAAGGGCAGCTCGCCGCCGGGCGTGAAAATGCGCACGCGGTAGTCGGCCGCCGGATCGGTGGGGGGCAGCAGGAAGGTGGTTTCCGACAGGTTCGTCCAGCCCGCGAAGCGCTGCATCGCGGCCTCGTCCAGGCCGGACCCATCGAGCACCACGGCGAGCGGGTTGCCGCGGTAGGGCTCGGCGCCGAAGACATCGACCTGCTCGAACGCGCGGCGTCGCATGGCCGTCATTCCAGGGCCAGGTCGAGCACGCCGCGCGCGCCCGCGCGCGCCGTCAGCTCGGCGAACCAGCGCTCGACGTGGGGCCAGGCCGGACGCGCGTAGTCGGTGGCCGGCAGGCCGAACCAGCGGTGCGCCTCGCAGCCGAGCGGAATGTCGGCCATCGTGAAGACGTCGCCCAGCATGAAGCGGCGCGTCGCCAGGTGCGCATCGAGCAGCGCGAACAGCGGCTCGGTGGCGGCGATCGACTGCGCGATCAGGCCCGGCTGGCGCTCGGCGGGCGGGGTGCGGATCAATTGCTTGAACGCCGCGCTGCCGGCCGGGTTGAGCGTGGTCTGCTGCCAGTCCATCCAGCGTTCGGCGTCGAAACGCCGGGGCAGGGCGTCGGGGTAGAGGGTCTCGCCCGCGTGGCCCGGCGCCTCGCGCGCGGCGGCGCGCGCCGGCGTGTCGTAGCGCGCGCACAGGTAGCGCACGATCACGTTCGACTCCCACAGCGTGACGCGCTCGGCGCCCTCGCCGTCGTCGATCGCGGGCACCGTGGCGTTCGGATTGAGCGCGCGGTACTCGGGTGTCTGCACCACGCCGAACTGCCCCCCGGCTTCCGTGCGCTGGAAGTCGAGCCCGAGTTCCTGTGCGCACCACACCACCTTGCGCACGTTGAGCGAACTGATGCGGCCCCAGATATTGAGCATGTTTGGATTCCTTTTTTGATTGCGTGGAGGAGGCGAGTGTGGCGCGGCTCTCAGGTCCCGGCCAGTTCGCGTTCGACCCGCGCGGCGGCGTGCCGGGCCAGCCGTCCGCGCAGGGTGTCGGCCAGCGCGGCGATGGCGCTGTCGATCTGCGCCACGCTCGCCGTCACGAAGGACAGCCGCAGCGTGCGCGCGTCGCCCTCGCCGGCATAGAACGGCGCGCCCGGCACGAAGGCCACGCCGCGCTCGACCGCCTCGGGCAGCAGCGCCACCGTGTCGATGCCCTCGGGCAGGCGCAGCCAAAGGAACATGCCGCCGGCGGGCACCTCGAAGCGCACGTCCAGCCCGGCCATTTCACGGCGCAGCGCGGTCACCATGGCATCGCGCTGGCGCTTGTAGAGCGCGCGGATGCTGGGCACGTGGCGCGCCAGGAAATCGTCTTTCAAGACCGCCATCACCATGCGCTGCGTGAAGATCGGCGTGTGCAGGTCGACCGCCTGCTTGGCCTGCAGCAGCTTCGGGTAGATCGCTTTCGGCGCGACCAGGAAGCCCAGCCGCAGGCCCGGCGCCAGCACCTTCGAGAACGAGCCGAGGTAGATGCAGCCCTCCGGGTTGCGCGCCGTGAGCGGCAGCGGCGGCGCCTGGTCGAACCACAGCTCGCCGTAGGGGTTGTCCTCGACGATAGGCAAGCCGGCCGCGGCCGCGGCGGCCGACACGGCGGCACGCCGCGCCTCGCTCATGGTGCGCCCGGTCGGGTTCTGGAAATTGGGCACCAGGTAGATGAAGCGCGCCGCCTCGCGGGCCCTTTGCGCGGCGCTGGCGGAGCCCGGACGCGGCGCGGCATCCGGCAGGGGGGCTGTTTCGGCGCTGTCCGGCGCGGCAGTGGCGCGGGCCTGGGCCACCAGGTCCTCGACGACCACGCCCTCGCCGTCGCTCGCCACGGCGACGGGTGTCGGCTCCATGGGCGAGAACGCCTGCAGCGCCCCCAGGTAGGTGGGGGTCTCCACCAGCACGCGGCTGCCCGGGTCGAGCAGCACCTTGGCGACCAGGTCCAGGCCCTGCTGCGAGCCCGTGGTGATGAGCACCTGCGCCGGGTCGACGGTCCAGGGCAGCATGTCGGCCACCGCCTGGCGCAGCGGGCCGTAGCCCTCGCTCGCCGCGTACTGCAGCGCGGCGGGGCCGTCGTCGCGCAGCACCTCGGCGCAGGCCTCGGCGAAGGCCTCGACGGGAAACGTCCGGGGCGAGGGCAGGCCGCCGGCCAGGCTGATGATGCCGGGGCGCTCGGTCACCTTGAGGATTTCTCGCAGCACGGAGGGGTTCATTTTCTCGGCGCGGGCGGCCAGTTTCCAGATCGTCATGGAAGGGGGTACTCCTGGGAAAAATTCGGGGATAGACGGCGTTCGGGCAAGCGGCGGAAAACGGCCGGGCGGCGCGGGCAAGGCGCCCTGTCAGCGCGCACCCTGCGACAGCTTCTTGCCGACCAGCACCGTGGCCACCACGGCCAGCGCGAAGCCCAGCGTCACCATGTCCAGCGGCTCGCCCAGCAGCGGCATGGCCGCGAGGATCGACAGGAAAGGCTGCAGCAGCTGGGTCTGGCTCACGCGCAGCGCGCCGCCCAGCGCCAGGCCGCGGTACCAGGCGAAAAAGCCCATCCACATCGAGAACACCCCGACATAGACCAGCCCGCCCCACGCGGAGGCGGCCACCGGATGCGCCGGCCAGGTCAGCAGCGTGCCGGGCAGCGTGAGCGGCAGCGCCATCACGCAGACCCAGCAGATCACGCGCTCGGCGCCCAGCGAGGGCGTGACCTGCGCGCCGTAGATGTAGCCGAACGAGGCCGCGAACACGGCCCCGACCAGCAGCAGGTCGGCCCACTCGAAGCCGAAACCGTGGCCCTGCTGGCTCGCCCGCAGCACGGAAAACGCCACCACCAGCAGGCTGCCGATGACCGCGCAGACCCAGAAGCCCAGCCGCGCGCGCTGGTGCAGCACCCATGCCGCCACGGCGGCGGTCACCAGCGGCAGCAGCGCCGTCACCACCGCCGCGTGGCTGGCCGTGACCACGCGCAGCGCGTAGCCCAGCAGCAGCGGATAGCCGATGGCGTTGCCCAGCAACGCGAAGGCCAGCGGCTTCCACTGGTGCGGCGCCGGGCGCGGCGCCCGCATGGCCAGCAGCGCCATGATCGAGAGCCCCCCGGCCAGCGCGGCGCGCGCGAAGGTCACGAACCAGGGCGAGAGCTGCGGCGCCGCCGCGGTGCCGGTGGCCAGCCGCGTCATCGGCAGCGTGACCGCAAAGAAGGCCACGCCCAGCACGCCCAGCCACATGCCGAGCGTTTCCTTGCGCATGCCCCAGCGGATGTCGCCGGCGCTCGCGGACGCGCGCCTCATGCGTGCGCCTTCCGGCCGGCCGGCAACGCCCGCGCGCCGAGGCCGCTCGCGCACCGCGTCGCCCCGGAGTGCATCGCATCTCTTGAGCCGCCATTGGCCACGAGCGCGGCGAACCGCAGGGCGGGGCGCCCTGGCGAAAAACGCATCGCCGTGGTCGGCACCGGCGTCACCGTGGATTCTTGCTCGTTCATGAAGCAGACTTTAAACTGATGACCATTACAGTACCAATACAGACAGTCGGGCAGCAATGCGCTCTGTATCGGTCCGACCTTCGACACAGGACGCCTCGCCATGCTGACACGAACCTCCACCCAGTCGCTCACCGGGCAGCTGGCCGAGCGCTTTGCCGAGCGCATCCGCAACCGCCTGCTGGCGCCTGGTGCGCGGCTGCCGTCGGTGCGCGAGTGCGCGCGCCAGCAAGGCGTGAGCCCGTACACGGTGGTCGCGGCCTACGACCAGCTGCTCGCGCAAGGGCTGGTCGAGGCGCGCCGCCAGCGCGGGTTCTATGTGCGGGATTCAGCCCTGACGCACGATGGGCGAGCGCAGTTTGCTACCGATTCGATAGCAAAAGCCACCTTGCCACCGGCCCGGGTACCGGCCGATGCCAGCTCGCTGATCCGGGGCATGTTCCACCGGCCCAGCGACAGGCCGCAGCCCGGCATGGGGGTGTTCCCGCCCGAGTGGATGGAGTCGAGCTTCCTGCCCGCCGCGCTGCGCCGCCTGACCGGCACCCGCACGCTGCAGGAGCTGTCGCTGCGGTACGGCGAGCCCGCGGGCGACGCCGCGCTGCGCCGCAGCCTGTCGCACAAGCTCGCCGACATCCACGTGCCCGCCGCGCCGGAACAGATCCTCACCACCGTCGGCGCCACGCACGCGCTCGACATCGTGAGCCGCACCCTGCTGCGCGCGGGCGACCCGGTGATGGTCGAGGAGCCCGGCTGGGCCATCGAGTTCGCCCGGCTGGAGGCGCTGGGCATGCGCATCCTGCCGGTGCCGCGGCGCGCGGACGGGCCCGACCTGGCGGTGATGGCGCAGTACTGCGCGGCGCACCGCCCCAAGCTGTTCGTCAGCGTCAGCGTGCTGCACAACCCGACCGGCTACAGCCTGGCGCCCGGCAGCGCGCACCGCGTGCTGCAACTGGCCCAGGCGCACGACTTCCACATCGTCGAGGACGACACCTACGGCCACATCGC
>JAQGLP010000203.1 GCA_028292835.1 Variovorax sp. | reverse complement strand
CCAAGGTGGGCAGCACCGAGGCCGCAGTGCGCTCGATCGGCCCGCGCCTGGGCCTGAGCGACGGCGAGGTCCGGCGAGCGCTCGAGCAGGAAGGCCGGCCGTCGCTCGAACAGACGCGGCTGTGGAGCCGCGTCTTCGAGCTCGCCGACGCGCAGGCGCGCCGTCCCGTGCCCCGTGCGGTGCTGCCGCGCATCCGCCTGCACAGCCCGAAGATCACGCGCTCGCTGACCACCGAGTGGTTCGCGCGTCGCGTTGACGAGCGTTACCAGCGCTGCCGAGGCAAGGGCGGGCTGAGCTGGACGAAGCTGCCTTCAGGCGGATTTTTATGAGAGAGCGCCGCTGGCCGGGACTGTTAATCCGTAGGTCATTGGTTTGAGCACAGGTCGAGGAGCCATATGAACCCGTATGGGTACTGGAAAGCCTGCTATCAAAAGAGTAGCACGCTTTTTTATTGCCTTGCTTGTGTAGCCACCATGTAGCCACCAGTACAGCGCTTTGCACCGTGGGGCCATTCGTGAGCCAACTGACCCATCCTGGGAAGCGCGCCTTCACGCGGAAGCCATCCGGCCTAATGTTCGGCGCATCAGGCCGTGACCGCGTGAGTGTGCTCGCTAAGCCATTGGTGATGCGTGGATCTCTGCGCCGCCCGTTGTCCTCCTTGGGGATGCGCAGTTCCAGCGCCTTGACCCATCCAGGCGCGAGCCGTCACGCTCCTACACTGCGAGCCCGCTCATTCACACCAGGAAACCCGATGCCGTTGCAACTCCGCTCCCTCATCCGCGCCAGCGGCGAACTCGAACTCTCCCTCACCGAGGTGCCGATGCCCGAGCCCAAAGCCGACGAGGTGGTCGTGCGCATCGAGGCGGCGCCAATGAACCCGTCGGACCTCGGCTTGTTGTTCGGCGCCGCCGACATGACGACCGCCAAGGCCTCCGGCACGGCCGATCGCCCGGTCGTCACCGCCGCCGTGCCGCCGCGCGTCATGCCGGCGATGGCGGGTCGCCAGGACGAGTCGATGCCCGTCGGCAACGAAGGCGCCGGCGTGGTCGTCAGCGCCGGCGGTTCACCCGCCGCGCAGGCCTTGATTGGCAAGACCGTCGGCGTGATCGGCGGCGCGATGTACTCGCAGTACCGCGCCGTCCACGTCTCGCAATGCCTGCTGCTGCCCGAAGGCACCACGCCGGCCCAAGGCGCTTCGTGGTTCGTCAACCCGCTCACCTCGCTCGGCATGACCGAGACGATGCGGCGCGAAGGCCACAAGGCACTGGTCCACACCGCGGCCGCGTCGAACCTCGGGCAGATGCTCAACAAGATCTGCATCAGGGACGGCATCGGCCTCGTCAACATCGTGCGCAAACCCGAGCACGAGGCGCTGCTGCGCGCACTGGGCGCCAAGCACGTGTGCAACAGCACGTCGCCTACCTTCATGGAAGACTTGACGAACGCGCTGGCCGAGACCGGCGCGACCCTGGCCTTCGATGCGATCGGCGGCGGCAAGCTCGCCGGCCAGATCCTCACCGCCATGGAAGCGGTCATCAACCGCACCGCCAAGGAATACAGCCGATACGGCTCGGCCGTGCACAAGCAGGTCTACATCTATGGCGGTCTCGACCGCGCGCCGACGGAGTTCACCCGCGGCTTCGGCATGGCGTGGGGCATGGGTGGCTGGCTGCTGTTCCCCTTCCTGCAGAAGATCGGCGCAGCGGAGGCCGAGCGCCTCAAACAGCGCGTGGCGTCCGAACTCAAGACAACCTTTGCGAGCCACTACACGCGCGAGGTGTCGATGAGCGAGGCACTGCAGATCGATGCGATCGCAGTGTATGGGAAGGCGTCGACGGGGGAGAAGTATCTGGTCAATCCGAACAAGGGGTTGGGTTGAGCGGGTCGCCTCATGCACATGAGCCTGTGTCGGGCACTGGCAGGCCTTTTTTTGGGGAGGAGGGCCGTACCGCAGTCATGTATGGCGCGAACTGACCTAGCGCGTTCCGCAGCCTGCGAAGCCGCTTGGGCGCACAACACTGGCATCTGAGCTCGGCTATAGCCCCGCCGCTCCAGACTACCTGGCCAAGTTCCGCAACCCGGCGTTGACGTTTCTGTCAGCCGAACATTTGTTTGTTCTTTTAGCAATGGCGGGATCGAAGCGGTGCGCGCTGAAGTAAAAAAGCTGCGGCGCTTGTCTATTATTCAAGTATTGGTGCAGACGCGGGCGGCGGCCAGGAGGACTGGTTTTTCGGCAGGTCGCCGTGAGGGTCGTTGGCCACCAGGCGGTCGGTCGCTGCCAGCCGCATCATGTAGACCACAAGATTCGTGCCGCCGGGGTTCGCCGCGGACGGGAAAAGCACGCCCTGAAACCCGGCGGCCAACACCCTGTCCGAGATCACCCAGCTGGGAGGCTCGATCCTGTCGAGGACCAGCTTGCGCCAATCGCAGAAGAGGTCTTGCCAGAGGGGGTGCCAGCGGGCCGGGTCAAAGCCCTTCGAGAAGTCCGCCACCTGGCTGAGCGACACGCTGTAGCTGACAATGGTGGCGGGTGCAAGAAGAGGCGAGGCCTGTTTGAACTCGGCGACGGCGGTCTCGAGGTCGCTGGCCAGGTAGAGCGCTTCAATCCCCGGCCGGTTCAGGCGGCCGCCGTGCCTGGCCGCACCGGCACCGCTCGTGGGCTGGTGAGCCCACCTCGGAGCGTGGAGTCGAAAGTAGGTGCCGCTGGCAGGCGCGCCAATCATCCAGCGGCGCCAGCCTCGTACATCTCGAGGAGCTTGATCACGTCGTCGGCACGGCCCTCGGCAACGAGCGTCTCGGGCGTTTTGTAGTCGAACTCCCGAATCGGCTCGTTCTTGAACCACACGAGCGCCTTTTGCATGTCCGCGCCCGTCTGATCGTAGGCGGCCCGCAAGACGCGCACGTTGTCGCGAATGTGCGCCTGCACGCCAGCAGAGTCCGGCGCTCGCGCCACCGTGTTGCGGTGAACATGCGCGCGATGGGCGAAGGTGCCGAGGT
>JAQGLP010000549.1 GCA_028292835.1 Variovorax sp. | reverse complement strand
GCTTTTTTGATTCCATAACACCGGAGACGACAATGGAGCCCGCATCAATTCGATACAAGAACCCCGGAGCCATGTGGGGCAGCGCGCTTGCCATCAAGTGGGGGGCTTCCAAGCGGGCTGTTTCGCTGAACGACGGCAAGGGTCAGGGCAACAATATCGCGGTTTTCCCCACCTATGTGCAGGGAATCTGCGCACAGCTCGATCTTTGGCGGACCTCCAACAAATACAAGAACAAGAAGTTTGCGGACGCCATCGCTATCTGGTCAGGCGGGAATTACGTCGAAAGTTACATCAAGTTCGTCTTGGATCGCGTGCCCGGTATGACCCGAAATACGGTCATGAATGACGCCTTCTGGAAAAGCTCCATGGGCATTGCCTTCCTGAAAGCTCAGGCGTGGCATGAGGCCGGGAAGCAGTATCCGGCGCCGGATGCCGACTGGGTCGAAGCGCAACGGCTGGTATTCGCCACCAAGACGGCGGCCAGCAACGTCCAGCCGCCGACCGCAGAAGTCGATGAAACCCTGAAGGGCTATCAAGCGGCGTTGATCAGCTTCGGCTATTTCGAGGTGGGTAATGCGGATGGCCGGATCGGCGGCAAGACCCTGGGCGCCATCAAGGCGTTCTTCACTGACCGAGGCGTCGATGCCAAGTCGGAATATCCGTCCCCTGTACTGGCGAACGAGATTGCCAAGGCCCGGTCGTATCGAGACGCCGCAGGACGGTCATGGAAGCGTCCGATCGCTCCGTCTCGCGCATACGCCACAGAGGATCAGGTAGCTGAAAAGGTCGCCAGCGTCGCTCCGACGCAGCGTGCGAGCCTCTGGCAGACCGTTACGGGCTATTTCAGCGCGGGCGGTGCCGTTGTCGGCGGTGCTGTCAAATTGCTGCCAGACGCGAACGATCAGGCGTCGCCTTATGTCGCTGTCCTTCAGCAGTGGATTCCATCGGTTCCATCCCTGTTGATCCTCGGTGTGGTAGCGGCAATCGCCATCGCGACGGCAATCCAGTTGCGGAAGGCCAATGCCGCGACGCAGGCCGATTACCAAAAAGGGAAGATCAACTGATGGACACCATCTCCTGGGCCTTCAACTACGTCCCGTGGTGGGTGTGGTTCGTCGCGGTCCTGCTTGCCCTCGGTTTCACCATTCAATTCTGGCTGCCTATCTGGGCCGTCACGCCGCGCTGGCTCAAGGTCACGCTAGGGGCCATCGGGGCAATTCTCGCCGCTTATTTCGCCGGTCGGAATCGAGGATCAAAGGATGAGCGGGATCAGCGCGCCAGAACCGACGCACGGACAATCCAGACACGAACGGAGACCGACCATGAAATCAATAATCTCAGCCCGAGCGATACGGACAAGCGCCTTGATCGTTGGTCTCGCGATTAGCTTGGGTGGATGCGCCACGGCCAGCAACTGCGCCGGCTGGAAACCTATTATGCCGTCAAAGGCCGACAAGATGACGGATGGCACTAAGCGGCAGATTCTTGCTCATGATGAGTTCGGCGCGAAGCAGGGTTGCTGGCGCGGAAGATAACAAGCGGCCCAGCCCGACGCGGACACGGCGAGCTAGGCCTAACTCCCATCAAGGAATGAACTTCGATGAAAGCTGAGACGAAGCCAACCACATATCTGCAAACTTCTGAAATCCGTTTCTGCGACTTGGTTAATCGGGGCTAGGAATGACATTTGACCCAACCATCAACGCCGGCAACGTACTCGTCCTCGGCCTCGCAATTTTGGGCTTTATCGGCGCATGGTACAAATTCGGTGGACGCATCGACATGCTCGAATATAAAGTTGATCTCGTCGAAAAGACGCTTCTCGTGATCAGCGACACCCTGAAAAAGATCGCTGAAAGCGAAAAGAAGATGGCAGTGATGGATGAACGGCAGCTTGCTTTAGAACGAGGGCAGGCCGCTTCACTTGACGCGATTGAGGGGCTTCGCAGAGGCGAGGGCTATATCCAGTTTCGCCGCTCTAATCTCGATGGCGAATACTCAAAGTGACCCGCCACCTCAAAATCATCGGCATCCTCTCAGCCGGCTTGATAGCCCTGTTTCTGGTCGTCCTCGGGCTGGCATGGCTGGCGACGCGCCATAAGGGCTACTGGTTCTAGGCCGGTTTCCGGTCCCACAGCAGTTTTACGGGCGGCTTATCCAATGCGAGCCTAGCGGCGGGATCAGTGGCTAACCGCTCCATCTCTGCCCGGTCAGGCCCGTTGTAGACCGGAACTCCATTGCATGTGACCTCCCACCATCCGTGTGGACCTCGCGGATGGTCAGGCTTTGGCCTGATTTCGTAGGCTTCGTTCGGGTCGTCGGCTGGGTCTATGCGCATGCCGGCAGTTTAGCCAAGTGGGAGTGGGCGGGCAATATTCGCTCAAGACCGAGTAGCTCCTACCAAGTCGTTGCTGGCGGTTTCAATCTCGCCTTCCAGTTCGCCCTTGGTGATCTGCCGCACCTTGCGCGCAGATCTCGCTGAGACAAGCCGGTCGAACATCTCCTCTTCGCTCGGATATTCTCTCGACCATTGGCCTGCACGGTAGGCCATTGGAGCGGCGAGCATGAAAACGGCAAAGAATACGATTAACATTTCCATCGGTTTATCCCTTCAATACTGGCTGCTTAGGACTGCGCATCCGCGTCGTCGAGATACGGCGCGACGATTGGTTGGCACAGATTTCTTATTTCGTCGAAGTCGGCCATAAAGTGGCTGTACGCATGCGACCCTTTCGGATGGTCCTTGGAGGGCCGATGCGTGACGGTCCAGATCCGCTTAATGATTTCCTCGCGCTCACCCATCGCGCGCAACAGAGTTCGGCACCGTTGCTTTAGCTGCTCGGGCGTCCAGTCCTTGTAAAGCTCCAGCTTAAATTCAGCCATGGTGGCTCCTCAGTTGTGGGTCATGGATGCTTGGGCCAGGTGAAGTAGAAATTACGATCGATTTCGACCTTCGAGAAGTCGCGGGCATCGGCCCCGGCTACTGGCGCGGAAAGGGCGGCTAGAATGGCGTCGGTAATGTAGTCAACCAGCGTTCCAGTCATCATCTGCGGGCAGTCCCCTAAAAACCCGCCAGACTTCCACTCCGAATAGGCTTTCTCTTGCGCCGCGCTGGCGCGCCAGAATGTTAGGTTGCCTTCCTTCGCCGCACCATGGATCAGCGAGCGCCACGCTACCGGCTCCCCCTGCGCTTGGGCGCGGAGGGCGGCGACTACGGCATCGCGATCCGCTTCGCTCAATTTCACGACGACGAAGTCATACTGTGACCGTTCTTCCGGCGGGTTTAGTTGTGCGGTCCAGTCGGCGGAAACCGGGAATGCAGCAATCTTGTCCGCCAGCCTCTGCATCTCATTCATCGCGTCGGTCCTCTCTGGTGTCATGAACGGTCCGTGTCGCCGGTAGGAAGGCATACCGCGCCCATCGACC
>JAQGLP010000162.1 GCA_028292835.1 Variovorax sp. | reverse complement strand
GGCGCGACGCCGCGCTTTTTTTTCCAACCAGATTTTCCGGAGACGCTCCATGCACCTGCGTGATGCCCAAGGGCAGCCCATCGCGACCCGCCGCGAAGACTATGCCGCCCCGGCCTACTGGATCGACACGGTCGACCTGTGCCTCGACCTCGACCCGGCCAAGACCCGCGTGCTCAACCGCATGCGCATGCGCCGCAATCCCGACATGTCGCCGCAGGCGCTCAGGCTCGACGGCGACGAGCTGAACCTGGCGCGCGTGCTGGTCGACGGCCAGGGTGCGTCGTTCCGCATGGAGGCCGAGCAGCTGGTCATCGACAACCTGCCCGACGCCTTCGAGCTGGAGATCTTCACCACCTGCCAGCCCGCCAAGAACACCAAGCTGATGGGCCTGTACGTGAGCGAGGGTACCTTCTTCACGCAGTGCGAATCGCAGGGCTTCCGCCGCATCACCTACTTCATCGACCGCCCGGACGTCATGGCCAGCTACACGGTCACGCTGCGCGCCAACAAGGCGGCCTACCCGGTGCTGCTGTCCAACGGCAACCTGGTCGAGCAGGGCGACCTGCAGGGGCCGGGCAACGAGGGACGCCACTTTGCCAGGTGGGTCGATCCGCACAAGAAGCCCAGCTACCTGTTCGCGCTGGTGGCGGGCCAGCTGGTGGCGCGCGAGCAGCGCATCACGGCGCGCAACGGCTCGCAGCACCTGCTGCAGGTCTACGTGCGCCCGGGCGACCTCGACAAGACCGAGCACGCCATGACTTCGCTGATTCACTCGGTGGCGTGGGACGAGGCGCGCTTCGGCCTGCCGCTCGACCTGGAGCGCTTCATGATCGTCGCCACCAGCGACTTCAACATGGGCGCCATGGAGAACAAGGGCCTGAACATCTTCAACACGAAGTACGTGCTGGCCAGCCAGGCGACCGCCACCGACACCGATTTCGGCAACATCGAGCGCGTGGTCGGCCACGAGTACTTCCACAACTGGAGCGGCAACCGCGTGACCTGCCGCGACTGGTTCCAGCTCTCGCTGAAGGAGGGCCTCACGGTGTTCCGCGACCAGGAGTTCAGCCAGGACCTGTGCGCCGACGCCTCGGCGCGCGCCGTCAAGCGCATCGAGGACGTGCGCGTGCTGCGCACCGCCCAGTTCCCGGAGGACGCCGGCCCGATGGCCCACCCGGTGCGGCCCGACAGCTACATCGAGATTACCAACTTCTACACCGTCACCATCTACGAGAAGGGTGCCGAACTGGTGCGCATGATGCAGACGCTGGTCGGCCGCGAGGGCTTCGCGCACGGTCTCACGCTGTATTTCGAGCGGCACGACGGGCAGGCGGTGACCTGCGACGACTTCGCCCAGGCGATCGCCGACGCCAACCCCGGCTCCGAGCTGGCACTGCGGCTGGCGCAGTTCAAGCGCTGGTACAGCCAGGCCGGCACGCCGCGCGTGAGCGCACGCGGTCGCTACGATGCGGCAGCCCGCAGCTACACGCTCGACTTCACGCAAAGCTGCCCGCCCACGCCCGGCCAGCCGGTGAAGGCGCCCTTCGTCATCCCGGTGAACATCGGCCTCGTCGCACCCGACGGCCGCGAACTGCCGCTGCAGCTGGACGGCGAGTCGCAGGCGCAGCACGGCACGCGGCTGCTGGTGCTCGCGCAGGAGAGCGAAAGCGTCACCTTCGTCGAGGTCGACAGCGAGCCGGTCCCGTCCATCCTGCGCGGCTTCAGCGCGCCGGTGATCCTCGACTTCGACTACGGCGACACCCAGCTGCTCACGCTGCTGGCGCACGACACCGATCCTTTCAACCGCTGGGAGGCGGCGCAGCGCCTGGCGCTGCGATCTGCTATCAATTAGATAGCTGGCAACGCCCAGCCGGCGGGCGCCGGACCGCTGAACGAGGCCTATGTGGCGGCGATGCGCGGCGTGCTGCGCGACTCTCGGCTCGATGCCGCCTTCAAGGAGCTGGTGCTCACCCTGCCCTCCGAGACCTACATCGCCGAGCAGCTCGACGTGGTCGACCCGCAGCGTGTGCACGCGGTGCGCGAGGCGATGCGCGAGCAGCTCGCCACCGCGCTGCGGGCCGACTGGGAATGGGCCTACGAGCATCACCACGACACCGGCGCCTACCGTCCCGACCCGACCTCCACGGGACGCCGCGCGCTGGCCGGCCTGGCGCTCACGCACCTGTGCATCGCGGCGCGCGCCTCGGGCGACGCGGTGTGGCCCGGCAGGACGCTGCAGCGCTTCAAGGACGCAGGCAACATGACCGACCGCTTCAACGCGCTGTCGGCCCTGGTCACCTCGGGCCATGCGCTGGCGGCCCAGGCGCTGGCGCGCTTCCACGCCATGTTCGAGCACGAGCCCCTGGTCATCGACAAGTGGTTCGCACTGCAGGCCGGCGCGTCCGACCGCGGCGGCAATGTGCTGCCGCTGGTCAAGCAGCTCGTGAAGCATGCCGACTTCTCGATCAAGAACCCCAACCGCGCGCGCAGCGTGATCTTCAGCTACTGCAACGCCAACCCGGGCGCCTTCCACCGCGGCGACGCGGCCGGCTACGTCTGGTGGAGCGACCGCGTGATCGAGCTCGATGCGATCAACCCACAGGTCGCCGCCCGCCTGGCACGCGCGCTCGACCGCTGGAGCAAGCTGGCCGAGCCGTACCGCGGCGCGGCGCGCGAGGCCATCGCACGCGTGGCCGCGCGGCCGGACCTCAGCAAGGACACCAGCGAAGTCGTCAGCCGGGCGCTGGCGGCCGATTAACCCCCTCTGTTCGAGCCGGCGCTCTGTGATCCCGGGCCGGCGCGAACAGCAAGAAAGCAAACACATGGCAAAGAACATCTCCTTCACCCGCTACCTGGTCGAGCAGCAACGCCGCTGCCAGGCGCCCGACGGCGGCGCCGGCTCGATCCCCCCGCAACTGCGCCTGCTGCTCGAAGTGGTGGCGCGCGCCTGCAAGGGCATCAGCATGGCCGTCAACAAGGGCGCGCTCGGCGGCGAGAACAGCATCCTGGGCTCGGCCGAGAGCGAGAACGTGCAGGGCGAGATCCAGAAGAAGCTCGACATCATCGCCAACGAGGTGCTGATCGAGGCCAACGAATGGGGCGGCCACCTGGCGGCCATGGCCAGCGAAGAAATGGACAGCATCTACCTGGTGCCCAACCGCTACCCGCAGGGTGAGTACCTGCTGCTGTTCGATCCGCTCGACGGCTCCAGCAACATCGACGTGAACGTGAGCATCGGCACCATCTTCAGCGTGCTGAAGAAGCCCGAGGGCCCACCCGGCCGAAACGGCGGCTCCACCGAGGCCTCTCCGGTCACGGAGGCCGACTTCCTGCAGCCCGGCAGCCAGCAAGTCGCCGCCGGCTACTGCATCTACGGGCCGCAGACCACCCTGGTGCTGACGGTGGGCGACGGCGTCGCGATGTTCACGCTCGACCGCGAGCAGGGTTCCTTCGTGCTGACGCAGGAAAACATCCGCATCCCGGCCGACACGAAGGAGTTTTCCATCAACATGAGCAACCTGCGCCACTGGGACGCCCCGGTCAAGCGCTACATCGAGGAATGCCTGGCCGGCGCGGACGGCCCACGCGGCAAGGACTTCAACATGCGCTGGATCGCCAGCATGGTGGCCGACGTGCACCGCCTGCTGATGCGCGGCGGCGTCTTCATGTACCCGTGGGACAAGCGCGAACCCGAGAAGGCCGGCAAGCTGCGCCTGATGTACGAGGCCAACCCGATGGCCTGGCTGGTCGAGCAGGCCGGCGGCGCCGCCACCAATGGGCGCCAGCGCATCCTCGACCTGCCTCCGGCCAAGCTGCACGAGCGCGTCGCGGTCTTCCTGGGCTCGAAGAACGAGGTCGAACGCGTGACCGCCTATCACAACACGTTATAATTTCGGGCTTAGCCGGTGTAGCTCAGTCGGTAGAGCAGCTCATTCGTAATGAGAAGGTCGGGTGTTCGATTCATCTCTCCGGCACCACAGTCAGCATGAAAACCCCGCTATCATTTTTGGTAGCGGGGTTTTTTCTTTCGTGTTGGGTGTGCGCAATCTGCAGAGCACCTGCCTGGCGCCGTATCGTCCTGGGCTTG
>JAQGLP010000154.1 GCA_028292835.1 Variovorax sp. | reverse complement strand
AGGAAGGGCTGGTTCAGGTTGGTGCGTGCTTCGGAGTACGAAGCACGGATCAGGCCCGCACCGACCGGCGCAGTCGCGCCGAGCAGCCAGCCCCTGACCTTGGTGGTCGAGTCCAGCGTGAAGCCCGCGTTGGTGTTGCGGATGTCGTTGTTGATTTGCGACAGTTCGCCGAACAGCTTGACCACACCGAAGTCGTAGGAAGCGCCGAGGTTGGCCGTCTTGACCTTCGCGCCGAACGGCGAGAACCCAGTGGGAGAAACGGTAAGTGCAACAGGCTCGTTGAAGGTGCGAACGGTGCTTTGACCATACGCCACCGCCACGTCCAGCGGGCCATTGGCGTAGCCGAAGCGGCCACCGACATAACGGCCGGTGTTGCTGTTGGTGTTGCCAAAGAGGTTGGTGGCGTTACCGTGGACGTTTTCGTCAAGCCCGTACTGCAACTGGCCGTAGAAACCACCCAGGTTCGGCGGCAGGAAGTAGCCCACCGTGTTGCTGGCGCGCGCGTAGTTGCCGTTGGTGAAGGTCGTACCGGCCAGCAAGCCACCGCGAACGATAGGTGCGCCCGCTAGGCCGCTGACCGAGCTGATCACGTTGGTGCCCACGCCCACGGTGCCGTACGGATCGAACACGGTGTCGTTCCAGAAGGTCGGGGTGTAGTCGCGACCCAGGCGGATTTCACCGAAGCCACCCGACAGGCTCACCGTCGAACGGCGGCTGAAGTTGAAGGGGCGGCCGACCGTGCTGCCGTCGTCATTGGACAACGGGGCTTCGAGCCAGAAGCTCGCCGCCAGGCCACCGCCGAGGTCTTCCGTGCCGCGGAAGCCCAGGCGGCTGGAGCTGTAGCCGCCATTGCCCAGAACGGTCTGGCTTTGGCCAGGATTGAAGGCGCCGCTGACGACCTGGCCCGTGAACGGGTTGATCACGCGGTTGTCAATGCTGTTGGTCGTGTAGCGGCTGATCGAAGCATCGACCACACCGAACAACGTCACCGACGACTGGGCCGAGGCCATGCCGGCAACAGCCAGGGCAGCCAGAGCAACTAGGGATTTTTTCATTGCGAGTTTCTCCAAGGTTAAACATAGGGCTCCGGTGCAGAGGGCTCACCATGACTGGCACTTTGTGCTCCCGCCGGACCCCGGGCCAACCTCCTTTTGGGAAGTTGACGCTATTGCACCAGAGCTGCTACATGAGGGCAAAGCAAATCAGCCGAAAAATCGGAGATGGACCGCGTTTCGTTGCAAGCCTGCAACAAAGGGCGAAAGCAGCCCAATCCGGCAACGGTCACGTCCTGAGAAACCAACTCTGCCCAAGGCCGTCAACCCGGCGGGCATGCGTTCCAATCGGACCATGAACACACGACTCGATCCCCTGTTGAGCACCGCCGATGCCGCGCTGCGGACCCTGTTCGCCCAGCCTCGCGCCGCGCGGCCCCTCCCCGCCGCCGCCACGCCGCCGGTTGCGCTGCGAGAAGAAGAAAGGCGCGCAGCCGGTGCCCTGATGCGCGTCAACCACGTCGGGGAGATCTGCGCCCAGGCGCTCTACACAGCGCAGGCCGCCGTCACGAGAGACCCCGTCCTGGGTGCGCAATTGCTCGAAGCGGCCCGGGAAGAGACCGACCATCTCGCCTGGACACGCGAGCGCCTCGATGCACTGGGGGCGCGCGCCTCGCTGCTCAATCCCCTGTGGTACGCGGGCGCCTTCGGCCTGGGGCTGGTGGCGGGCCGGCTGGGCGACAGGCTGAGCCTGGGTTTCGTCGCCGAAACCGAGCGCCAGGTCGAGGCGCACCTGGACGGCCATCTCGAACGCCTGCCCGCGGGCGACACCGAATCTCGCGCCGTCGTGTTGCAGATGAAGCTCGACGAGGCACGCCACGCGGCGCATGCATGGAGCGCCGGCGCCGTCCCGCTGCCGGCGCCGGTGCGAGGTGCCATGCGCCTGGCAGCGCGCGTGATGACGACCGTGGCGCACCGGATCTGAGGGCCAGGGGTTTCCGTCCCGGGTCCGGACGACGGCGACTCTCCGGGCCTCAGGCGTCGATCAGCTCGAAGCTGGTCGTGATCTGCGCCGTCTTGGCCAGCATGATGCTGGCCGAGCAGTAGTTCTCGTGGCTGAGCGCGATGGCGCGCTCGACGGCGGCGGGCGGAATCCCCCGTCCGGCGACGGTGAAATGCATGTGGATCTTGGTAAACACCTTGGGGTCCTTCTCGGCCCGCTCGCTGGTCAGCTTGACGCTGCAACGTTCGACCTCGTGCCGCCCGCGCTTCAGGATCAGCACCACGTCGTAGGCGGTGCAACCCCCGGTGCCGGCAAGTACCGTCTCCATGGGCCGCGGCGCCAGGTTCTGGCCGCCGTTGCCGGGCCGGGCGGCATCGGGCGCGCCGTCCATGGCCAGGATGTGGCCGCTGCCCGTCTCGGCGACAAAGCCCATGCCGGAGCGCGTGCCCGCGTTCCCCGTCCAGCTCACTGTGCATTCCATCGTTGAGATTTCCGTTGCGTTGAATTTAAAAAAGCGCGGCAGTCCCGACCCCACAGGCGGGCTGGGAAATATTTCGCTGCTTGTTGCAATGCAGCAAACAACCGATATACTTTATTTCATCGCACACGCTCTCGTGTGCACCGGTTGTCTCCTCCACCCTTCCAATTGGTGGATTTAGCCCCGGGTCGCAAGACCCGGGGCTTTTTTCTGGGCGGGCCTCTCGCGGGCGCACCGCTCTTATCATCGTGCCCATGTCCCTGCAGCTCACTCCGGCCGATTACCTGAAGAAAATCCTCACGGCGCGCGTCTACGACGTGGCCGTGGAGTCGGCCCTGGAGCCGGCGCGCGCGCTCGGCGCGCGGCTCGGCAACACCGTGCTGCTCAAGCGCGAGGACCAGCAGCCGGTGTTCAGCTTCAAGCTGCGTGGCGCCTACAACAAGATGGCGCACCTGAGCGCGGCGCAGCTCGCCAGCGGGGTCATCTGCGCCTCGGCAGGCAACCATGCGCAGGGCGTGGCGCTGGGCGCGCGCAAGCTGGGCGCGCGCGCCGTGATCGTGATGCCCGTGACCACGCCGCAGCTCAAGGTCGACGCCGTGCGCGCACTGGGGGGCGAGGTGGTGCTGCAGGGCGACAGCTACTCCGATGCCTACGGGCACGCGCTCGAATTGCAGGCCCGCGAGAGCCTGACCTTCGTGCACCCGTTCGACGACCCCGACGTGATCGCCGGCCAGGGCACCATCGCCATGGAAATCCTGCGCCAGCACCAGGGCCCGATCGACGCGGTGTTCGTGGCGATCGGCGGCGGCGGCCTGATTTCCGGGGTGGCCAACTACATCAAGGCCGTGCGCCCCGAGATCAGGGTGATCGGGGTGCAGATGAACGACTCCGACGCGATGATGCAGTCGGTCGCCGCGCAAGAGCGCGTCACGCTGCCCGATGTCGGCCTGTTCGCCGACGGCACGGCGGTCAAGCTGGTCGGCGAGGAAACCTTTCGCATCGCGCGCGGGCTGGTGGACGACTTCGTCGTGGTGGACACCGACGCGGTGTGCGCCGCCATCAAGGACGTGTTCGTCGATACGCGCAGCATCGTCGAGCCGTCGGGCGCGCTGGCGGTGGCCGCCATCAAACAGTACGTGGCCACGCACAAGACCCGGGACGAGACCTATGTGGCGATCCTGTGCGGCGCCAACATGAATTTCGACCGGCTGCGCTTCGTGGCCGAGCGCGCCGAGGTCGGCGAAGAGCGCGAGGCGCTGTTCGCCGTGACCATTCCCGAGGAGCGCGGCAGCTTCCGGCGCTTTTGCGAGCTGGTGGGTGCGCTGCCGGGGGCGTCGCGCAACGTGACCGAGTTCAACTACCGCATTAGCGACGCGGCCGTGGCCCATGTCTTCGTCGGCCTGACGACCACGGCGCGCGGCGAGTCGGCGACCATCGCGCAGACCTTCGGCGCGCACGGCTTCGACGCGATCGACCTGACGCACGACGAACTCGCCAAGGAGCACATCCGCCATATGGTGGGCGGGCGCAGCGGCCTGGCGCACGACGAGCGGCTGCTGCGCTTCGTGTTCCCGGAGCGGCCCGGCGCGCTGCTCAAGTTCCTGAGCCTGATGCGCCCCAACTGGAACATCAGCCTGTTTCACTACCGCAATCAGGGCGCTGACTACGGGCGCATCCTGGTCGGATTGCAGGTGCCCGCGGCCGACGCGGCGGCATTCGACGAGTTCCTGCGCACGCTTGGCTACCCCTGGGTCGAGGAAACCGCCAACCCGGTCTACCGGCTGTTCCTGCGGGCCTGAGCCTCAAGCCGACGGGCTGCCGCCATCGCCGGAAGAACGGCGCTCAGCGGCGTGTTGCCGTCATTGCTGCGTCGTGGTCGTCGTCGTGGCCGGCTCGCCCTGCGGCGCCATGACGGGCGGCGGCGCGCCGATGGGGCCGGTCGGCACCAGCGCGGAAGCGGGCGGCGGCGAGATGGAAGCGCTGGCCGGTGCATACGGCGTCAGCGAACGCGACAGCGAAATCGGCCCCGACACCATTCCCGCGCCCGCTCCCGCGGGCGTCGCCACGGCGCTCGCGACACCGATGGGCGCGCGCACGGGCAGTTGCAGCGTGAAGGCCGGCGCCGTGTTGGGGCCCGTGCCCAGCGTGGCGGCACGCAAGCCTAGCGACTGCAGCACGTAACCTTCCCCGACCGCGCCGCCGACGCGAAACGGCTGCGGCGGCTTGCCGTCGATCGAAATGAGGGCGGTGCCGTGCCGCGTGCCGTCGGCCACCACGCCGAACAGCGCGAAGCGGCTGGAGGCCTCGGGCGCCGCCACCGCCGTGCTTGCGGCCGGCACGGCCCCGAGCAGCCGCGCCACCGCCGCCGGATCGGGGGCTACCGTCGCGGGGGCTGTCGCCGGAGGTGCCAGCGCATCGGGCGGCGCCGAGAGGCGCAGGCCCCAGAACACCGCGCTCGCGGCGGCCAGCGCCCACAGGCCGGTGGCGGCCGCCGGCGCGGCCCACCGGGTGGATGGATACAGGCTCGTCATGAGGGCGGATTATCATGCAGCCCGCCCGCCTAGCCCGCTTTGCCCGCCCTTCACGCTCACGAACACGCCATGACCGATTCCTTTCGCACGTCCACCCGGGCCGTCCAGCGCGGCTTCACGCTGATCGAGTTGATGGTGGTGCTCGTCATCATCGGCGTGCTCGCCGCGCTGATCGTGCCCAACGTGATCGATCGCGCCGACGACGCACGCACCACCGCCGCGCGCACCGACGTCAACAACCTGATGCAGGCGCTCAAGCTGTACCGGCTCGACAACCAGCGCTACCCGACCGCCGAGCAGGGCCTGCAGGCGCTGCTCGCGCGCCCGACCACCGGGCCGGCAGCGCCCAACTGGAAGCCGTACGTCGAGAAGCTGCCGAACGACCCCTGGGGCCGCCCCTACCAGTACCTGAATCCCGGCATCAAGGGCGAAATCGACGTGTTCTCGCTCGGTGCCGACGGCCAACCCGGGGGCGAGGGGAAAAATGCCGACATCGGCAGCTGGCAATAGGCAGGTCCGCATCCGCGCTCGCTATCAATTCAGTAGCGGCCTGCGCAGGTGGGGCGGGCGATCCGGGCGTTTTTTATCCGGATTCACCTTGCTGGAGCTGATCGTAGTGATCACCATCATCGCGGTGGCCACGGCGGGCGTCAGCCTGGCCCTGCGCGACAGTGGCCAGACCCGGATCGACCGCGAGGCCGAGCGGCTGGCCGCGCTGCTGGAATCGGCCCGCGCCCAGTCGCGCACGAGCGGCGTGGCAGTGCGCTGGCGGCCCGTGGCGGGGGGCTTTGTCTTCGACGGCCTGCCGCCCGATGCGCTGCCGGACCGCTGGCTGGACAGCGGCACGAGCGCGCAGGCGGCGGCCGCAAACGGGGCGATGCTGCCCGCGCTGCAACTCGGCCCCGACCCGATCATCGCGGCGCAGCAGGTGGTGATCAGCGCCGAGGGCCCGCCAGCACGCAGCGTGCGGCTGGCAACCGACGGCCTGCGGCCCTTTGCCGTGGTGGCGCCATGAACCGTCCGCCGAGCCGGGCCGAGGCCAGACATCGGGGGGTACCCAGGACACGCGCTGCCGGGCGCAGCAGGGGCTCCATGGGCTTCACGTTGATCGAGGTGCTGGTGGCGCTGGGCATCGTGGCCCTCGCGATGGCGGCCGGCGCGCAGGCGACCCAGTCGCTGACCCGCAATGCGCAGCGCCAGTCCGATGTGCTGCTGGCCGCGCTGTGTGGCGAAAACGAGCTGATCAAGGCGCGGCTGGCGCGCCAGATGCCGGCCATCGGCGACAGTGGCTCGGTCTGTACACAGGCGGGCATCGAGTTCAACGTGACAGTGTCGACCACGCCGACGCTCAACCCCAATTTCCGCCGCGTCGACGTGCAGGTGCGCGACGCCGATGCCGTGTCGGTGCTGCGGCTGTCTACCGTGGTGGGGCGCTTCTGATGGCCCGCAACACCAGGACCCTTATGGGTTCCACGCGCGGCTTCACCCTGGTCGAGCTGCTGGTGGCGCTGGTCGTGATGGCGTTGCTCGCGCTGGTGAGCTGGCGCGGTCTGGAAGGCCTTTCGCGTGCGACCACCCAGAACCGGCAGCGCGCCGATGCCGTGCTCACGCTGCAGGTGTCGCTCGCACAGTGGGGCGCCGACCTCGACGCCATCGCCACGCTGGCCCAGACGCGCCCGATCGACTGGGACGGACGCGTGCTGCGGCTCACGCGCCGCGGCCCCGACCCGGCAGCACCCGCCATGGTGGTGGTGGCCTGGACGCTGCGTGCCGAGGCGGACGGCGCGCGCTGGCACCGCTGGCAATCGGCACCGTTCACGCTGCGCGGCGACTGGCAGCAAGCATGGTCCCAGGCGGCCGCCTGGGCCCAGGATGGCACCGCACCACCGGGCGGCTCCGACGTGGCGCTGATGCCGCTGGAGAGCTGGCAGCTCTACTACTTTCGCAACGATCAGTGGGGCCCCGCGGCCCCGCTCACCGCCACCCCGCTCGTCGCGGCCACGGCGGCCACGGCGGCCACAGCCAACGCCGCAATCGCACCCGGCGCCGTCCCCGACGGCGTGCGCCTGGTGCTGGGCCTGTCGCCTGGCGAGGGGCTGTCGGGCCCGCTCACGCGCGACTGGGCCCGTCCCACCCTGACGGTGTCCAAATCATGACCGCCCGCACGCGTCAGGCCGGCGCCGCCCTGCTGCTGGCCATGCTCACCGTGACGCTGGTCGCGACACTCTCTGCGGCGGCGCTGTGGCAGCAATGGCGCGGCGTCGAGGTCGAGGCGGCCGAGCGCTCGCGCGTGCAGGCGACCTGGGTGCTGGTCGGCGCGCTCGACTGGGCGCGGCTGATCCTGCGCGAGGACGGCCGTGCCGGCGGCCCCGACCATCTGGCCGAGCCGTGGGCGGTGCCGCTGGAGGAAGCCCGCCTGTCGAGCTTCCTCGCGGCCGAGAAAAACGTCACCACCGACAGCCTGGAAGGCCTGCCCGATGCCCTGATGTCGGGGCGCATCGTCGATGCCCAGTCCAAGCTCAACGTGCTGAACCTGGTCGATGCCAGCGCCAAGCCCGTGCCGGCCAGCGTGGCGGCGTTCAGCCGGCTGTTCAATCTGCTGGGGCTGCCGGCGCAGGAACTCGGCGCCCTGACGGTGTCGCTGGCCCGCGCGCTCGCCGGCGGCGATGCCGTCAGCGGCTCGGGCGATGCAACGGCGGCCAGTCCGCTGCTGCCGCAGCACACTTCGCAACTGGTCTGGCTGGGGCTTTCACCCACGACGGCAGCGGCGCTGGAGCCTTATGTGACGGTGCTGCCGGTGCGCACGCCGGTCAACCTCAACACGGCGGCCGCGGAGGTCATCTATGCCAGCACGCCATCGCTAGACATGGCGGGCGCGCAGCGGCTGGTGGAGCGCCGCAAGTCGGCCCATTTCCAGAACCTGTCGGCCGCCAACGATCTGGTGCGCGGCAACGTCGCCACGCTCCCGTTCACCGAGGACCAGCACAGTGTCAGCACCCGGTTTTTCGAGGTGTGGGGGCGCCTGCGCCTTGACCGCACCTGGGTGGAGGAGCATTCGCTGGTGCAGCGCGACGGGATCAATGTGCAGGTGCTCTGGCGCGAACGCGGCGCCGGTACCGCCTCCACAACACTCAAACCGTAACGCCCGCATCGCCATGAAAAATATGAAACAAAATGGGCTTCAGCTCGTGCCTTATCTGCACGGGGCGCTATCAAAACCATAGCAAAAGGGCATTTCCCAAGCCTCCTACAATCGCAGCCACAACGCACTCTGCCATGTCCCTGCTTCTGCTCATCGCTCCCCTTCCTCCGGCCGCCGCCACAGATGAATACGGCTGGATGCGCTCGCGCGACGACGGCGAGACGCTCAATACGCAGGGCCAGGCGCTCCTGTCGCTGCTGCCAGCCGGCGCCGAGGTCGCGCTGGGCGTGCCCTCGGCGGCGCTGTCATGGCACCAGGTCACCCTGCCGCAGGGCAGCCTCGGCAACGCGGCGCGATTGCGCTCGGTGCTGGACGGCCTGCTGGAAGACCGTTTGCTCGACGAACCCGAGACCCTGCACTTCGCCCTGGAGCCGGGCGCGCGCACCGGCGTGCCGGTCTGGGTGGCGGCCTGCAACCGTCCCTGGCTGCGCTCGGTGGTGCAAGCGGTCGAGGCGACCGGGCGGCGCATCGTGCGCATCGTGCCGGAGTTCACGCCGCAGCCCCCCGATGCGCTGCCGCTCGTTTTCGTGACCGGCGAGCGCGAGGCGCCGTTGCTCACGCGCTGCGACGCGCGGGGCGTGTCCTCGCTGCCGCTCACCGGTGCCGGTCTGGCGCTGATGGGCGACATGCTGGCCGATACCGCGGTCGTGACGGCCGAGCCGGCCGTGGCCGAGACCGCCGAAAGACTGCTGGCGCGGCGCGTGCCGCTGGTCCAGGCGGCGCAACGCTGGCTGCAGACAGCGGGTTCGCCCTGGGAGCTGGCGCAGTTCGATCTCGCGGTGAACGCCCGCGCGCGCGCCGGCAAGAAGGCCGTATCGGTATGGCGCGCGCTGCGTTATGCGCCCGAATGGCGCGCCGCGCGCTGGGGCGCCGTGTTCCTGGCGGCGAGCCAGTTGATCGGTGTCAATGCCTGGGCCTGGAAGGAACGCAATGCGCTCGACGCCAAGCGCGCCGCCGTGAACGGCATCCTCACGCAGACTTTTCCGTCGGTGAGGCTGGTGATCGATGCGCCACTGCAGATGGCACGCGAGGTGGCGGCGCTGCAGCAAGCCACCGGCGAAGTCGCGCCGTCCGACTTCGAGCCCATGCTCAGCGTGCTGGCGGGCAGCCTGCCGGCCGGCCGCGCGCCCACTGCCATCGACTACGGCAACACGCAACTGCGGCTGCGCGGACTCGGCCTGAGCGCGTCGAATGTTGCGTCGCTGGCCGATGCGCTGGCACCGCGCGGCTACAGCGTGCGCACCGAAGGCGACCTGCTGCTGATGCAGGCGGCGGCGCCAAGATGATGC